>CAZHCQ010000081.1:0-18311 GCA_964531415.1 uncultured Gammaproteobacteria bacterium | reverse complement strand
AGTCATCACGACCGGAAGCCCTTCGGGGATAATAGAGACCGAAAGCGCCACCGCCGTGATAAACATTTCTTTATGGGATTTACCGAAAAAAACGCCGAGAATAATTAATGAGACGCTGATGATAGCTACGGTAACAACAATAATCCGAGAGAGATAGCGGATATTGGTTTTTAACGGAATCTCAGTATCAAGAGTAGAAATCTTTTGAGCAATTTTTCCAATTTCTGTTGCGAGTCCGGTAGCCACAACAACCGCAGTGCCGTTTCCACTCAAAATATGAGTACCTTTGAATATCATATTTTTTTGATCCGCCACTGGCAGATTGTCGGACAGCAATACCGTATCGGTTTTAGTCACTGGTTCCGATTCTCCAGTAAGACTCGCCTCATCAATCTTCAGAGTATTGGCGAAAATAATCCGGGCATCAGCCGGCGCCTTTTCTCCTTCTTGCAACATAATAATATCCCCGGGCACTACCTCTGTATCTAGGACGATGAGCTCTTTTCCATCTCGTAGTACTGTAGCGCTGGTTTCGGCGAACTTTTTTAAAGCGAGAAGTGTGTTTTGCGCTTTACCTTCCTGGAATGTTCCTAAAATCGCATTAAAAAGGAGTACTATAAAAATAATCAAAGCGTCAATAGCTGATCCCATAACAAAAACAATACCCGCCGCGGCAAAGAGAACATAAATCAGCGGACTTTGAAATTGCCGAAAGAAGATAAGGGGTAAGCCGTCTACCTTCCCTTCGGGAAGTTTGTTGAATCCGTATTTTTTAAAACGCTCGTTCGCTTCTTCTTTTGTCAGGCCGTGTTCACGGGAATGGAGTGCATCAAGAACATCGGAAACTGTTTTTGCATACCATAATGTTTGTCTTGTTATTTGCATAATATTATTTCAATATTCTCACTTTTTCTAAAGTTTCTCTATTTCCTTTAAATCCTTGTCGGGCATGTATAGAATAATTAGCCCAAGAATAATTCCACCTAATGCCGCTCATATATGGTTGCCAGTAAAAAACATGCCGTCTATCCAATCCATGACATACCAGATTCCTCGCCAGATTAAAACAAGCCCGACGACAATGTTCAATGCAGAAGCCAAAATCGCTCCATATTCTTAATTCCGAACAAGTTATAGTCCGCCTAAAACAAGGTGTCGTTTTTTTTGATATAATAATAGATGTACTTGGCGAATATTTCAAGACATCCTCATTAAAACTTGTAAGACTGAAATCCCAAGCGATTTTGATGAAGAACGAGGGTTTAAAATTGAATGTTATTTCCAGGCTTCTGTTCAGGGACAAGAGAACGGTGCAAAGGTGGCTGAAGGAATTTTTGGAGATAAGATTGGCCAGTATATTCACGGGACACAAAGACAATGAAAATGCGAGCAAATTGACAAAAGAGCAAAAGAAAGAGATCAAAGAAACATTAAGCAAGCCACCGTCTGAATATGGCTTGCCGAAAGAGTTTTGGGATGTTCCCGCCATTAAGAGATATGTAAAAGCCGAGTTTGGTGTTATATACGAATCAAGGCAGTCATATCATTTTCTTTTAAAATTCAGCGATTTGAGCTTTAAGTTACCTGACTTGTTTGACTACTTGAAATGTTTGATAAGACAAAAGAAGTTTTCAGAAATTTTGTTGCAAGCAGAAAGTTCAATTATCAAATGTGACATTTCGTTTTGAGAGAGCTATACGGCGGGTCTACCCGCCAATTTTGCGCTTCTTCTCATACTTTTTTCCTCTAAAGCTGACTCTTTTATGCCAGACGAACGCCGTTTATTCACAAGCAAAGCACACTTCTACGCAACATATCGCCCACAGTATCCGCCTGACTTTTTTGAATATATCAGCAAGGCGCTTATGCTCAACGGAACAGGGCGCATGCTTGATTTAGGGTGCGGCACCGGGCAACTGACTCTCCCCTTCGCGCAATATTTTAAAAACGGCGGGCTCGTAATTACAGGATCCGCATCCCCTATAGGAAAAGACGGGTGGAGAATTGAAGAGAATGAGTGGAAGGAAATAAGGTAATCAACCATTCCCATACTTCTCCTCCAAATCCCGCTCTTTTGCCCTCTGCCTCGCTTCTGAATCCGCGCGCGCGAAGTAGTAATGATCATAATCCACAAACTTCATTGCCTTCCCGCGCCATGCGGCGCGCTTTTTTAAAATCTCCGCGTGCATTTTCTGGCACACGTCCCGATAGCTCGGGTGCCCCTGCGGAACAGTCCGAAGCTCAAGCAAGTGCATTGCTTCCCTGTCGTTCATGCCCATTATCCAGCGGATATGAAACCCAAACAACACCGCGTACTGCGCAACTTCTCTGCCTAAATCCGCGGCAATCTCTTCATAAAGCGCACAGCTTCTCTCTTTCAGCACACACACGCTTTCTTCAAATCCGGCTTCTTTCAGCTCCTCCGGCATAACAAATGCGATATGAGGCGAAAGCAATTGCCTCTCTTGGGTCAGCATGCGGTGGCGTTCCAAATCCCGATAGCTTCCAAAATCAGCCTCCAGTTCAAACGTAAGATCATACCCGTACTCAAGCGCCCGGCCCGGGCGATCTCGCCGCGTTGTGCGGTTTCCATAATATGCATGAACAATTTCCTCCCTCTGGCTACGTGAAAGACCGCACACCACGCCGCGAATTTGAGAAATCGGATGCGAAAGATAAGAAAACAGCATCTGCGCTATCATGTTCACTGCAAAAATTTCCTCGTAACGCGAAACTATGTTTTCGGAAGAAGAAAGCTTTGCCGCGTCTTCTATTTCCCGGGGAAGAAGCAAAACGGATTGTGCATTACTCTGCGGCGCAATTCCCGCAAACAGCTTCTCCGCAACACGCTTCATGCTTCCTCTTGTTTCCAGAACATACGCATTTGCTTTCGCTCGTTTCACAAATACCGGCATTATTTTATTAAGCTCCGCGTGCGCTCTTTGTGCAATATCTCGCATCTCCTCAAGCTCATGCGAATACAGATGCGTAAGCACATTCTGATAAAAACGGCCGTTTCCAAACATGCCCACATTGGTTCGCACCGATGCGGGCAACAGTACGCGAATGGTATCGCATGTTTTGGTGCGAAGATCAAACTTGTGAGTAAGCTTGAACGCTTTTATCTCTTTTTCGTCCGCAAGGTCAGAAAGCCGCTGTGTTTCTCCGTTCCCGCGAATATCGTACTCGGCAGACTCTAGCGGCTTTCGCGTTCTATAAAATTCCTGCATGGGTTCAACAAGATCGGTATAGGCTGAAAAAAGATCGTCCATTAACTGCTCATACGCCTTTGCGTGCCGAGATCGCATAATTTCAGCCGGGCGAAGATATCGGAAGCGCCCTTCGCTGTCTGTCTGGTCATACACCACATAGCGCGTTGATTGCTCAATCGGCGATCCGCCGATACGGCGATCCTGAATCTCTTTCGTTGCTAAAACAGATATCTCCTCAAAGGAAACATGCCCTCCTTCAAGCTCGCCCACTGAATCGTCCCCGTATGCTACTAAAATACGCTCTATGACCTCCCGCGCTTTCACGCCGTCAAGCTTGCCTTCTTTTAAAAACTCTTTTAAAAATGTTTCTAAAAAACTCCCCTTCGCTCTGCTGTACCGTGCGTATGCCGGCCCTATAATCCCGGAAAGCCCGTGCACTGCAAAAATAGTGCCTTCAGGGTTGGTTACATATTGCTTAAGAGTCTCTAATTCTTCTTCAGTAAATTGAGGCATAATTGATTTATAGCATTTCGCAAAAATAAAATAAAGTAGGGACAGCACTACTGTTGTCCCTACTCAATGCCCATGTCCAGATAATCTACTTCTTCGCTGTCTTACCGTCTGCTTTAGTTTTCTTTGGCGCTGGCTTTGGAGCCTTTTCCGCTTTGGTGAACTGCGCGCTAATCCAGCCAGTTTTGCCTTTCGCATATTCAACCTTATACCAAACCTCCTTGCCTACTTTCTTCTCCTCAAGGATGCTGTATTTTGCGCCATGCTTGATCGCAGCCACTTTGGCATTCTTGGATCCTGCGCCCTTTCGCACATTTAATGTGCCTGCCTTCGGGCTTTCAATGCTGACCATCTTGAGCTCTTTCTTTACCTCTTTCTTGACGAGAGGAGGCGCTCCCATAGCACCCTTCTGCGAAGGCGGCTTTACATCTGATACTGGCGGCTCCGAAACCTTGCTTTTGTCTTTGTCCGTCTGGGTTACGCTACTATATGATCCGCCGCTTGAACCGCCGCCAGTTGCCGCGGGCTTTGTATATGTTGCGGCTACCGCGGTGGATGTGCATGCAGACTCATTCCCGGAAGTGTCTGCCGCGCTCACCTTGTAATAATAGGTGTAAGAGTTCGTGCCAACCGTTGAGTCAGTATATGCGCTTGCGATAACAGCAGAGGTATTTAATTGAGAGGAATTATTGCAAGTAAGCGCTGAACTCGTGCCGCGATACACTTCATATTCCATGATATCCCCCTCGCTGTTATTCGCCCAATCAAGCGTAACAGACCCTGAAATTGCTGTCGCGCTCAACCCTGTTGGCACTGCCGGCGCGCTTGAATCGGTTGGAACGGTGGGCGTGAAAAGCGTGAAGTGATCTGTTGTTGAAGTCAAAGAGAGCTTATAGTCGTAATAGTAGTCTTTCCCTTTATTTGAAGCTCCTGTGTTGCTTGGGTTTGCGGTCTCCGCAGTAACATTGGCAAAGAATGTCGCAAACGGCACGCCTTCCCATGTAGTATCCAGCGCATAGTCTTTTACCTGAACGGTTTCTGTGGTGCTTAACGCAACCAGTGTCTGCGTTGTTGCGTCCCAGTATGAATTTTGAAGATTATCTAGTTCTTCCAGTCCATTTTGTGTGAGCGCGTCTGCCGCCACGGCAAAGGTTTCAACCTCGCTCTTGGTATAAACAAGCTCTAATACCGCATCGGTCTGAAGATTCGTAATCGGAGCGCCGCTACTGTCGGTTGCGGTAATTTCCTTTCCAACGCCTCCGAATGCCGCAACCTGCGTGGTGTTTGGAACAGCGGCGGTTTCTTTTACCACCACCTGCGCCGAAGATGTTCCCGTGCCAAGCGCATTTTCCGAAAGTGTGAGTTTTACGCCGGTATTTATGGTATCATCAATTACCTTCCCCTGCGAAGGGGTAACCGGCTCTACTTTAGCCTGAGCAGAAATTAAACCGCTCCCGGCAAGTGTTGTGTTAAGCGTGAAATCTTTTCCAGTCGCGCCAGCCGCAGTCCCTGTGGTGATTGCCCCTACGTTTCCCTGCTCATCCTGCGCGTACACTTTCCACGTTGTTCCCGCCGGTACCGGGAGCGTATATTTGCCGTCTTTATCAGCCTCTACGCCAACCCATCCAGTTCCGCTCACCTCTTCAGCCCATACAAACGCATATGGGGTGGTATCAGTTCCACTTGCGTCAACAAGTTCTCCTTTGATACTGCTGCCGGAAAGCGTAAGCGCGAGCGTTCTTAAAGCGTCATTCGCGCTTACCGTAACCTCCGGCGCCCCTTTGTATCCCGGCTTGTCTGCGCGGAGCGCATACGTGCCTGCCGGCATTTTGAATGAGTACGTGCCGTCTGCCCCGGACGCGGTGCCATAAGTCTTAAATGTTGACTGATTGGTAACATTGACCCATGCGTTTGCAAGAGCGGTTGTGCCGTCTGTTGTGGTGCCAGAAAGCGTAATCACGGATCCAGCACCATCCAAATTAAGATCAAATACAACCGTCGTATCAGAAGTAATAGAGAATGTTTCCGCTCCGCCAACTGTTCCGGTAAATACTCCTACGCCCGGAATATCAAGCGTTGCGGTGTATCCTCCGGCCTGCGGCACGGTAAGTGTGCCGGATGTTGCATTATCGCCATTTGTGAGTTCAATGTTTTTAAGGTTCTTCTCGTTGCCCGTGTCATTCGTGAGGCTTGATATTTCCAAAAATCCCTTCGCAATATCAGCGGGGTTTAAGCCCGCGTCATTTTCAATCTGATCTCCGTCAATAATTGAAATTGTTACCGTGCGTTTTGCGGCAAGGGTAAAATCATTCCCGGTGCTGGACCCTGCAGAGATGTCAACCGTAGTTGAGGAATCCGGCTTAATCTCACCGTACTCCGGGCCCCATGCGTGCAGGGTATAGCGCGTCGCACTCCCGCCGGTTCCTGCAACGCTTGCCGGAACTTTCAGCGTATAATTTCCGCTTGCGTCAGTTTTTGCGTCGTTATGCTTTCCGTTAAACGCTCCGGCGGTGCCGCCCGAAAAGCCGGTTTCTTCCGCAGTAACAAATATGTTTGCAACCCCGTTCCCTGAAGAATCTTTTACTCTCCCGCTTATAGTATTAAACGTGCCGCTCCCGACTGAAAAGTTAATACCGGTGACGGACTGGTTGAGCGCGACAACTATGTTTGTCGGCGTAACGCCGGTTGCCGCAGTAATCTGCCCGTATCCCGGGGCAAACACATTCACATTCCATGCGCCGGGTTCAAGAAACATTGTATATTCTCCCTGCTCATCAGTTGACGACCATGCAAATTTCCCATCGGTTGTCCACGCATTCACGCCCGCCCACTGAATCGCGTTCGTGCCGTCGCTTACGTTTCCAGAAATACTGCTTCCAGCCTTCACAAATACAAAGTCAATTCCGGTAACATTTGCGCTCACGGTTACAACCCGATCCGGAATTGAGGGAAGTCCCGACTTGAATGCTCCCACATTATAGGTGCCTGCTGTTACTTTCAGTTTATAAGTGCCGTCTGACCCGCTCTTTGCATTTGACCCAAATCCCTGCCCTGAAGGAGCATACGCAAAAATCTCTACATTTGAAAGCGAAGAGGTTCCGTCAGTAACTTTTCCAGAAATCGTCAGGCTTGCTGTTGAGAGCGTAAAGGTAATTGCGGTTGCGCCGGTAACATTTTTTTGCTCCGGCTTTGGCGGCATAAAATCCTGCTCCATGTTGCTCCCGGCCCCGAAAAATGCCTGCTCCATGTACGGCATAATTCCAAAGTCCCACGTGCCAGTTGCAACTTTCATTGTTTCGTTCGTGTCAGAATATCCGTTTCCAGAATTGCCGTCTGTGTCTGCAAGAGTAATTTTTTTCTCTTTCCATCCAAACGGCCCGCTTGCCCAAAGCTGAAGTTTTTTGCCTTCCATCGCGGAGTCGTAATTAACTGTAAACGTAACAACATTGGTGCCGGTATTCAGCTTTGCGTTATTCCCGCTTGAGGTTGAAGCTCCGGAGGTAAGCTGAATATTGAAGGACTGTCCGCCAAAATAGTCAGCACTCTCTTTCGGCGACTGCACCCAGACATTATACCAGCCGTCCCACGCGTTCGCGCTTTGTGCAACCGGCAGCTGGGTGAAGGAGTAATTGCCGGTGGCGTCGGTTGTGGTTTCCTGATGCCCGGCAAGAGGAGAGTCCAAGAACACTACCGCGTTTGCAATCGCTGTTGTCCCATCACTTGTGGTTACCGCCCCGGAGATGCTCCCACTGCCTGCTTGCTTAATATCAAACTTCATTGACTTAATAGGCCCTTCCAGGGTTTTGCCGTCATTGTCTTTGGTGGTAATTTCAATTTCATATCCGCCGGTATTATTGAACCAGTCAATTGCCGCGGCTGATCCATTCTTAATGCCCTTGATTTCAAAATCAAGGAATCCCAAAGGCATTGTTTTTGCGCGCGTTGTGCCGGTGTTGCCGTTCGTGCACGCGGCTTCAAATACTCCTGCTGAAGTGAGTGTGCAACCCGTGCCATCGTCAACAGACACGGTGAGCGTTACCTTTTTTGTCTGATTATTCCCAGAAACTGCGGTAATCTGCACTTTCCCGCTTGAGTTAAATGTGCCGTCTGGTTTGGACGTTCCTTCCGGCCCGTTGATATCTTTATTGAAGAAGAATAAGTCCCCGCCGGATTCTGTGGCAATTGCGGCGCTTGAAACATCAAACGACGCCGGGAATTGAAGGACAATCTGTCCCGCGCTTGGGATCGCTTTTGTTGTTGGGAAGTTCACATGATAGTTTGAGGTCTTGTTCTCTGTTTGATTCGTGGGCCACACAGAGATCGGCATAAACATCTTCACATTTTTATCCATTGCCGCGGTGTCCGCGTTTGCCATTTTGCCGAATATGTCGCCGTTAAAGGTGCCGGTAAATCCGGTAGCTCCCTGATCCATGGTCTTAATCGTAGCCGCGTTAAAGAAGGTATTTTTATTAAATGTTCTGAAATTGAGTGATCCGGGTGTGGTAGTGGTATCAAGCGGCTGTCCGTTCATCCCAAGCACAGACGCATTCGGCACAAGCGTATAATCAGTATCCGGAGGAAGGTCAACGCCGTCAATGCGGAGCTCGTTCACAAAGTTATCAAAGAAAAACGTCGCTGTTTGCAGATTCACCGCCGTGGTCCCCTGCTTAAGCGTCCAGTTTGCCTTTGTTTCTATTGACCCTTTTTCCATCTTGTCGCTGAATCCTATATTGATACGCTTGCCGTCGCTGTCAATCCATTTAATAACTGGTTTGGTGGTGGTTAGATCGGTACTCACCGTAACAAAGGAAAGCGTATAATTATCCCCTGTGGTGCCAAGCGCGGTTCCGTTGCCGTCGCCATCAAGGGTGTTTCCGGCAATGTCTTTAATATAGACGCCTGACAGCGTTAAGGTATATGTTTTGGTTTTTTCAAGCGGCCCGCCAAAGGAATAAATTAAACTCCTGAAGAATGGATCGTACTTAATAGAGCTCCCGCCGACTGACGGAGAAAGCGTAACGCTTGTTGAGGTAAGGGTTGTACCGTCAATATCGTCAGTAAATTCAACCGCCACCGAACTGCTGTTGCGGGCGATGCTCGTGGTGCTTGTCGCGCCGTCAATAAAATAGGTTTTTACTTTTGGCGCGGTGGTGTCAGAAGTCCCGGCAGTTGAAAAATAGGTCTCATAGTTTTTACCCATTCCAACGCCTCCGGCGTCAACCGCTGATGTTGTAACCTGTATGCGGTAATCGGCATTTGCCTCAAGATTTGCTGTTGGTTTAATTGTTGCCGAAAAATCAGCTTCATTGTACGAAACTGTTGCGGCAACGCTATTCCATGTTGTCCCGGTCTTTTTCTGGAAAAGAATCCCGCTACCAGTTTCAATCCCGCTTCTTTTCATTGCTTCCGAGAATTTAACGGTCATTGTTTTTTGATTGAGCAAAATGTCCTTTGCTCCGTTCCACGGCATGGTGTTTTCCACTTTCGGCGCCGTGCCGTCATTTCCATACTCAAGAGTAAATTTGACCGCCGGGCTTATTGAGGGAAACGACACCTCTGTTAGCGCGTCATTGCTTGCCATCACGTACACAACGTATTTATCAAATTCATTGAGCGGAAAAAACGGTTTGGTGGAATCTATGGCGCCGGCCGCGGTCGTGCTCCTGCTGTCCGAGGTAATTCCGGTATTGCCGGTAAACGAGCACGAGCTTGTCGGGCACGCGCTAGATGCAGATGCAATCGCCACGGGGTTGTGGTTCGCCGGATTAAACATCACAACTTCTGGGAGCAGATAGATGAAATACTTTGCGGCGCCGGTAGCAGAAGTCCATGTAACGCGCATGTCCATGCCGTTGATACCCGGGTTTGTGGTGTCGCTGTCTGCAAGAGCGGGGTTTGTTGGCGCTGGAATTGTCATAAGAATAATCCCTACGCCGCCTGCAACCGTGTTATCTGCGTTGCCATTAATATCCTTAATCGTTGAAGCGGGGTTGAATTTTGAGTTATTGTCAATGTTGTGTCCCGCGCCAAGTGTTACCACGAGCACGCTCGGGTCCATAAACACGGCGGCGGCTCCTGTTGTGCCAAAATTTGCCGCGGTTCCAGTATCCAAATCAAGTTCTGTTGCCAATGTTGCAATAGTGCCGGTCGTAAACGAACTCGCTTTCATCGGTTCAGAGAAGACGAATATGAGCTGATCTCCAGCATCCCAATTTGCCGGATCCGCGCCCAGTGTTTTCATTCCGGCAACTTTTGAAAGAACAGGCTTTGAAAAATCAATTGTCCCCGGCTTTTTCACGCTCCCGCCAGCGGCAGTACGCACTGGCCATGTTTCCACTCTGTCTCCGTCTCCAAATTTTGCTTCTGACGGATCGTCACACGCGGTAGCGCTTCCAACATCATTACAATCAATCGTAATCGTCAGCTCCGTATTTCCAGCATTCCATGTTCCATTTGTGCTCTGCCCCCATGTTTTCATCTCATACGTATACACCGCGCCGGTGCCGGCTTTCTGGTCAAAATTATACTGAAGCTGAAGCCCCCAATCCAAATTTGACACAGTGCTCCCGCTTAACGTGCCAACTGTTGTGGTGTCAATCGCCTCATTAAAAACAACCTTAAACACATCACTGTGCGTAAGCCCCACTGCGCCATTATCGGTAAATTCTATGCGCGAGATTTCACCAGCCTGCACTGATGCGAGCGTGATTTGCGCGACGAGATGGTTCATTGCGTTTCCGCTTGCATCTTTTACCTCGCCGGATGTTGCCCATATGGTATCTCCAGCCTGAATGCTTGCGCTCTGCCCAAGGTTAATATGAAATTCTCCGGCATGAATGTCCCACTGATCTATCCAAAAATGCGCGCCCTGCCCAAAAGCATTCGGCACCGCAACTCCGGCGCGCTTGACAATAAAGTCAGTATTCGGGTCGGTAATCGTTGAATAATCAACATCGCTCACGCACCCGTTTGTTGAGTCTGCCGGGCTTTGGTTGTCAAACACTAAAATAACTTCGTCCCACGCATTCAGACTGCCGTTGTTGTCCCAGTCATTTTGTATAACTTTACAGATGGTCGGAGCAACAGCATCCACCGCCCCTGCCAAACTTAATGTTGAAGGAATAGCCGCACCTCCTTCATCTTTGAAATTTGTAAACCCAATTGAATCTCCAGTCTCCGGGGTTGCATTCAGTTTAATCATAAACTTTTTAATCGGCATCCACCCGCCCGTACTTCCAGTTGCGGTGCCGCCGCCGCCAGCCATTGATTCATTCACCAGTTTAATGCCTGCAGTAAACCCATCAGTATTCTTTGTTGTGTCAATTGCCGCGTTTGTGGCTCCCCCTGTACCGGTATAGGTGATATTATTGCTATAAATTCCGTCGCCATCCACCTCCACCATTTCTTCAGAAAAGGTAATCGTTACCACATTGGTTGTGGTATTCATTGTGGCGGCCACAGTAGGCGCAATCGTGTCAATCTTGCCGCCAAAGCCAAGCGGGGTGCCGGCGGCTGACGAAAGTCCGCTTACCATCATTTCATCTCCTTCTTTAACTGTTGTACTCCCGCCAAGCGTGATCTTTAAGCAGTCTTTTACGCTATCCGAAGCCGAGCCTCCAGCAGTGCACGTTGATAAGTCAGCTCCGGTACGGTTGCCCCAGCTAATCGCCAATGCGCCTCCAGTTCCCCATGTATGCTCTGCCCACGGCATCATCTGCCGTGGTTTAATTTTTGCATTAACACCGCTAATATCTGCGGTGCTTCCAATATCAGTTCTTTGCATGTCCGCGCTGAAAAATAAGGTAACCGTATCGCTATCATCAAAGGCTGTGTTTGATACGCCGAGTGTTTTATCCGCTTTTACAAAATCCACTTCCGCAAACACCGGCATAGGGATTTTGTTCTTTGCGGCAGTCGTGTTTTGCCCAGCCGGAAGCGCATTCATGCCGCGCACGTTAAATGGATTTATTTCCATTCCGTTCCATACGCTCACAAAGCCCTGAAGGTAAATCGTTAATAAGTCCTTGTCTGCCGCATTGTGGCCGCCGTTTGTAACTTTTGCGTAAGAGTCCGCGAGATTTGCAAAAGTCTTTCCTACGCACTGGGTTCCATTAAATACATCCGAACCAAAACAGCTTGCCTGTGAAGTCCCGGAGTAAGTCCATTTATCGTAAATTTCCAGATACGTGCTCACGTTTTTAATAACTCCAGAGGCTTCTCCCATTGCGGCTGTGTCAATTTGTCCGTTGAAAGGGATGGCGATTGTGTCCCTGTTTGCGTCGTTGGTATTAGACGCGCATCCGCTTGTAGAGCTATTTCCGGTATCACCAAAACTGTCGTTACAGCCGTCAAGATTAGTTTTCCAGCTTCCTTTGGTCATAACCGCAGAAACACCGAGATCGTCTATTTTAATCGCGCTACTGCTCCCGCCAGAAAGCGTTGCGGTGCGCGCGCTTGCGTTCATTGCGTTTCCCGCCACGTCCGTTACGTTCGTGCTTACCGTGATTGTTGAAGTGATTAAGGTTACGTCCGGGGTCGTGAGCTTTACCACTTTTTCAGACATGCTTGATGTCATCCAGCTTGGCGATGTGGACGGGTTATAAAATTCCAATGACGCCGCAGTAATGCTTCCCGCATTCGGCGTATAATTTGACACCGTCGTTGCGGTCACAGAATTCATTCGGTCGTCAAATTTGACATAGGCAAAATCATTGCCTGTTGTGTTGTTGGTAATGACAACTCCAGTTACTGTTGGCGCGACTCCATCAACGGTAAAAAACTCGTTCCCTTGAGCCGGGTCCCCGCCAAGGCTTTGGAAATTACTCATCCCGCTGATATTTAATTTGTCGCCATTTGCAATCGTTGCTCCGCTTGCAACAACATCAACTGTTTTGTTTCCAGCCTGAAGCGTTGCGGAGGAAATTGTTTCGGTGTCGGTTGCCGTCGTTTGCACGGTGTATCGCGCGGTTACATTTGTTGTGGTGCTCTTCATTTCCTGATCAAACACAACGACCACGGTTGTTGTACTCCCGCTTTTCAATCGCACGCCTTTTATCATCGGCGGAAACTTCTGCTGAAGCGTGATAGGTGATCCGGCGCCGCTTAATGCCTCGTTCCCTACATTTTGAACAGTATTTGCAATCGTAACCGTTGTGGTGCCGTTTGTGGCAACCGCCGCAAGTTTTAAGATAACCCCGGGCGTTGAGGTTGCATTTCCGCTCATTTCGCGCACCGCCTGATTCACGGTTATTGGGCCGCTTACCGTGTAAATACTCGCGCAAGCGGAAGAACTCGCACATTCAACCGTTGGCGTTTTTACTGCCTCTGAAAATCGGATCATTACCTCTTTATTCGTACCAGTAGTCGGGTCGGGCGTTGCCATTGCTGAAACTACGCTTGGCGCCACAGCATGCGCAACCTGAATAAACGGCGGAATTATGAGAGAAATTCCCATGCTCCAAAAGATAACCGCAACGGTCGTTGCGACTGTTATACCCCGCTTTACCCGCTCAAGAATATTTTTTTGTATATGCATATATGTATGGTTGTTCCCGCGCGCCACAGGCGTATAGAAATAACTACATGTTATATATTAAATTTTTATGTTAAGTAAATAAAAATAAAAAAACCGTAATTAAAAACCATTACGGCCTCCGCTGCATGTATAAATAAAAATAGACAACAGTTTGTGTTTTTTGTTTTCCTCCTCCACGATATTTGAATATCCCCAAAAGATAATCTTAGGGCTATCTTATATTATCACACACGCAGGTAAAAATTGCCAAACTAGTTTTCCACAGTTTCTATAATCTTATTGTTCTGCGCGAGAGAAACAGCGTGAGAGAACGCGCCGGCTGCCATTGCGCGAGAGTCAACCGTTTGGCTTTCATGCTCGTTCGCGTCTTTTAAAACGGCTCCGTCTGCAACAATCATTTTTTCTTTTGTAATTGAGATCACTAAACTGCTGTTAATAACAAGCTCTCCATAGAGCGAGCCATGGAGCAAGTTTACCGGTGTTATAGCCCTCACGTAATATCTCCGCACAAAGTGCGTTTCCACATCCATATCAAGCCCCGAAACTTTCCCCACGAAATCACCTGACTTTGTTTCAACCGGAAGGCGCAATAGATCTTTTGAATGAATAAACATAAATTATTTTTCACCCAATTCCCTATTGGCGAATGGGCATCACAAGATAGAGGTAATTTTTATTTTCTTCGCGCGGCTGAACGACGACCGGAGAAAATTGATCCGTTGTTTCTATCACCACATCTGCACCTGAAATATTTTGCAGGCCCTCTAAAAGATATCTATAATTCAATACTACTTTCTCGTCCTTTCCTTCAACAATTGCCTTGATGACTGTTTTGTTTTCTCCCACAGCTGCCGATGAAGAAAAAATACTCACTTCCCCCTTTTCATTTGAAAGATCAATGGTAATACTCCCGCTTGAAGATTGAGAAAAAAGCCCCGCCGCTTTCACGGCTCTTATCAAATCTTCTTTGGGGAGAACAACGCGGGATTTATTTCCGTTTGGTAAAATTTGTTTATAGTCTGGATATTCAGAATCAACAGTGCGCGTCACCATTTCAATGTCTGTATACAAAAACCCAACTTGATTTTCTTCTATGATAATTTTTATTTCGTCTTCACTCTCTGGAATTGTTCTCATAAGCTCTTTTGCTGTTTTAAGCGGCAAAATAAACTGTGTTGGTTTTTCAAGCTTTGAGTCAATGCGTATTCCCTTTTCAGCAAGACGATAACTGTCAGTACCAACGAGTGTCATCTTATCTTTTTCAAGCAGAACCAATATACCGTTTAACTCCGGCCGAGAGCTATCAAGTGATGCACAAAATATAACAGATCCAAGAGCTGACCGCACGCTCTGCGCTGTACTTTTATATACTTGCTTTTGATCAATGTGGGGAATAATAGGGTATTCATCAGCTTTAAGTGTATGTATTTTAGCGACTTGATCAAGGCTTGAAATAACGAGCTTATTGTCTTTAAGTTCTAGGTCAACTCTGTCTGCGGGAAGGAGTGTGATGTAGTTAGAAATAAGCCTTGAATCAACAGCAAAAGATCCTTCTTTTTCAACTTTTCCCCTCAAAAGCATCGTAATACCTATTTCAAGATCAGTCGCTTTTAGAAAAAGTCCTTCTTGCTTTGCTTCAAAAAGAATTGAATTTAAAATAGGCAACGTGGTGTGCTGTGATGCAATATGGCCGCTTACAAAAAGCCCTTTATTTAAATTTTCCTGTGTTACTGTTACTTTCATAAGTATTTAATAGATAAATTCTTTATCTTCTTCTTAGATATTATAGGGGACTTTTTTTGTTGGTAAGTTTGATTTTTGCGTATTTATAACTATTTTGCAAGT
The DNA here is from genome assembly GCA_964531415.1 of uncultured Gammaproteobacteria bacterium. Lineage (GTDB taxonomy): Bacteria > Patescibacteriota > Patescibacteriia > UBA9629 > CAZHCQ01 > CAZHCQ01. The sequence goes on along the minus strand of CAZHCQ010000081.1, from coordinate 3,209 downwards.
GTATAGCGTGTAGATAATTTGTTTATTTAAAAGTGTTGTTTTTGGTGATAACTTACCCGAATATTTTTTTATTTTTTTATCTGTGGAGAATATGTTCTTTAAAAAAAGTTTTCCCAAATATATTCGCAGGCTTTTTCAACTCCGTGTACACAAGCTTTAAGAAACGGATCGTTTTACTATTGAGATTATTTTTTTCACAGAGTTTTTTAAAAAGAGTTGCCCAAAACATTTGTATGTATACGGCAAGCGGGGCACCAATAATAAAAGTAAAAATAATAAAGACAGACCCCATAAGAGATCTGATCGGCGGCTCCGGTGTGCCAACAACAATGAACCCGATGATAATGCTATAAATAAATGCCATTGCGAGAATAAAAGAAAGCCCTGAAACAAGAAACGCAATGATCAAAACACCAAACGCAGACTCAAGGCTGATGAGGAGATTGTTTGCGCATAAGATAACTCCCCGCCTGATTGATTCAAGTGTACCGGCTGAATAGATAACCCGATAAGAAATAGCATAGGTTGCAACAAAAGAAGAAAAAATTCCAAGCGGAGTAAATATTAAAAAGAGGAGGAGTATAAACATGTCGTTATGAAAGAACGAGAACGTGCTCATAATACCGGCAACCAAAGAAAGCATAAAGCTTCCGAGTATGAATGTTCCGGTTTTTATCAAGGCCGTGATGAAGAACACAGAACGAAAATTTTTTCTCTGTTCAAGCCAGATTGCTTTAAGGGAATAGGAGCTTTTTTCAAAAGACGCTTTGATAACAACTGCTTGTGAGGTAAATATTAAAAAAGAAGCAAGAAGCAGTACAACCAAAAACCCAAGTGCGGTAAAGAACGCTCCGTCCCCAACAAAGAGTTTGAAGGCCTCGGAAACAATTTGTTCGTCCCAAAAACTTTTTTGGATGAACATCGGGAGATCGCTGATTGAGACCATGTCGGCAAGATTGCGAATCTTTTCAATATTTTTAATCACGAGTGCGTATTCTCCCTCAACACCAATGAGCATTAAAAAAACACCTAAAAACCAGAGCTTCTTATTGACGAGAAACGCATGCCATGCTTCAAGGAGTGATGTTTTATAAAGAGATACCATGGTATTGTGTTTCTTTATTATATACGTTTTATGCCTGAGCTGTCTAAAGAAGGATCTTCTTTTGGCGGATCTTCGCTCATCATGCGTTCAAATGTTTCCTTTTCTATGGTTTCTTTTTCAAGAAGCACGGCGGCAATGTAGTGCAGTTTTTTTTCGTGCTCGGTGAGCGTTTGTGTTGCGGTTTCAAGCGCAGAGCCAAGAAGTTTGCTGATTTCCTTGTCAATCAGAACAGAAAACTCTTCGCTGTAATCTTTTGTTTCAGAAATTTCTCTGCCAAGAAAGATAAGCTCTTCTCTTTCCCCGAAGGTGCGCGGACCTAAAAGATCGCTCATGCCGTATTCGGTAACAATTTTTTTTGCAAGATTCGTTGCTTTTTTTAAATCCGAACTTGCGCCGGTGGTAAGGCTTTTAAATATGAGCTTTTCAGCGGCGTATCCGCCTAAAAATACGGCAAGGTCGTCAATAAATTCGGCTCGCGAATGCAGATTTCGATCTTCCGATGGAAGCTTGAGCGTATAGCCGCCGGCGCTTCCTCTGGAGATAATTGACACTTTGTGCACCGGATCAGCATTGGGAAGAATGTGCGCAATGAGCGCGTGCCCGGCTTCATGGTATGCGGTGATTTTCTTTTCCTTATCGCTTAAAATATGGCTTTTCCTCTCGGGGCCTAAGAGCACTTTTTCTATGCTCGGGATGAGTTCGTCCATGGATATAACTTTTTTGTCTTGTCGTGCTGTAAAAATGGCGGCTTCATTGACAAGGTTTGAGAGATCCGCTCCGGAAAACCCCGGAGTGCGCTGGGCAATGAGGCGCAAGTTGGTATCTTTTTGAAGAGGGACGTTTTTTGCGTGTACGGCGAGTATTTCTTCGCGCTCGTTAATATCCGGCAAATCAATTGTGATGCGGCGGTCAAAGCGCCCGGGGCGAAGGAGAGCGCGATCTAAAACATCCGGCCTGTTTGTTGCGGCCATAACAATGACCTGCGTGTCTGTTTCAAAGCCGTCCATTTCAACTAAAATTTGGTTGAGCGTTTGCTCTCGTTCATCATGGGAACCCCCAATGCCTGCGCCGCGCTGTCTTCCCACGGCATCTATTTCGTCAATGAATACGATGCAGGGGGCATTTTTTTTCGCCTTGCCAAAAAGAGAGCGCACGCGCGAAGCGCCAACGCCAACAAACATTTCTACAAATTCTGATCCTGAAATATGAAAAAACGGAACATTCGCCTCTCCAGAAACTGCCCGCGCGAGCATGGTTTTCCCAGTCCCCGGAGGACCAACAAGAAGCGCTCCTTTTGGAATGCGCGCGCCAATATCCGTAAATTTTTTCGGGTTACGCAAAAACTCAACTATTTCCTGCAGCTCTTCTTTTGCTTCTTTAGCCCCGGCCACACTTTCAAAGGTAAAAGGGTTTTCTTTTTTGCTGTTTTTTTTATTGTCTTTCTGGAGGTTGATCTCGCGGGCGCGGGACTGGCCAAAGGTCATTGCCTTTGAATTTGCCCCGCCGATTTGCCTCATCATAAAGAAAATAAAACCGCCGATGACAATAAGGGGCAGGAATATCGGAAGGATGTTCGTAACAATAAAACCAGCGCGCGAGGGTGCTTTTACCTTAATATCAATGTCTTTTAAAAGAGCTGGGGAAACTCCATAGTTTGAAAGCAGGCTGCTTAATGATTCCGCCGGCTCTTTTTCAATTTTTAAAAGCTCTCCCGTTTTTGTTGTCACTTTGAGAGTATTGTTTTCTATTACAATAGACTGTATCTCTTCATCCCCTATTTTTTGTAGGAGCGTTTTAATCGTTCCGTCTTCCTGCGGTTTTGGAGAGGAAGATTGCATAGTGCTTAAAAAGCCAGCTATAATAATAAACAGCAGAAGAAGGATAAGAAATTGTTTGAGGATATTTTTCATGGGCAGATAACTATGTATTGTAGAACGAGTGTTTTATAGCAGATATACAGCAGTTTTGCAAGACATTTTTTGATTCTTCTCGGGTTTTGATATAATGGGAACAGGAGGGGGGCGGGGCGCCGCGGGCCCCCCGACCAAAACCCCGCCGGACAAAAAAAAGGTTTGTTTATTTAAAAAAAAAATTTTAGGGAATG
>CAZHCQ010000080.1:0-12366 GCA_964531415.1 uncultured Gammaproteobacteria bacterium | reverse complement strand
GTCCTGCCTCAACTTTTGAAACATGAGATTGCGTCTTACTGAGCAGTTTAGCCACAGCTATTTGATTTAGACCTACTTCATGGCGGGCCTTTTTCAACTGCTCAACAGTGTATTTATGGTCTTTTGAGTAAATAGCTTTTATCATAGGTGGCAATGGTTATTATGATAATATTCCATTGTGTTATATTCCAAATTGTCATATACTCATTTGAGAGTTTCCTTAACCTATCCCCATTATGCTCACAAACTTACACAGCGTTCCACCGCATCTTTGGCAAAATTGTTTTTTTGGTATAGTCTACACACTGATACCAAACAGAACCTATGGCAACAATTCTTATTACCGGCGGGGCAGGGTTTATCGGCTCGCACCTTGCGAATGCGCTCGTTTTGGAAGATCACCGCGTGGTGATTGTAGATAATTTATCTCGCGGGAAAAAAGAGCGCGTCAACCAATCTGCTCTTTTCTATAAAGCCGATATAGAAAACCAATCCGATCTTTCTCGCATTTTCCAAACAGAACATCCAAGCTACGTATTCCACCTTGCGGCGCACATTGACGTGCGAAAATCCGTAGAACAGCCCTCGCGCGACGCAATGGCAAATATTATCGGCACGCTTAATCTGTTAGAACTCTCTGCGCGCCACAAAATCAAAAAATTTGTTTTTGCTTCAAGCGGAGGCGCGCTCTATGGGGATCAAGCGCCGCTTCCCACTCCAGAAACGCACAATGGCATCGCGCTTGCAAACCCGATTTCTCCCTACGGAATAGCAAAGCTCTGCGCTGAAAACTACATTTTATTTTTTTCCCGCTCCGTTGGTCTGCCCTACAGCATTCTCCGATTTGCAAACGTATATGGACCATTCCAAGACTGCGAAGGCGAAGCGGGCGTGATTGCAATTTTTATTCATCAATTTTTAAAAAATACACCGCCGGTTATATACGGCACAGGAGGGCAAACGCGAGATTTCGTATTCATTGATGACGTTATTGACGCACTACTCAAAAGCTGGCGGCAGAAAGAAAACGATATCTATAACATCGGCACAGGCAATGAAACAAGCATCAACGAAATTGCGCACCACATAAAAACACTCGTTGGCTCGCCGCTTGACTCTCGGTATAAAAGCCCTAAAATGGGCGATGCACAGCGAAGCTGTCTGGACGCAAAAAAAGCAAAGCAAAAACTTTCATGGGAACCAAAAACATCTCTCAAGAGAGGCATCAGCAAAACAATTGCCTCTTTTAAAGCATACAATTGATTTATGTTTCCGCTTATCCATCTTCTCCTCATTGACGCGCTTGCCGTGTGTGTGAGCATCGCGGGTGCGTATTTTACGCGCGGACTACTACTGCCGTTCTTTGCAGAATATCTCCCTCGCATACAGCCGCTCAATGTATACATAAAAAGCGCGCCGTTTGCGATCCTTCTTTGCTGGATTACCTTTTATTTTGCGGGGCTCTACAAAACAAAGAAGCGCATCAGCGCGTTCACTGAAATGGGGAGCCTATTCTTGTGCCAATGCCTGGTTGTGGTTTTGATTATGGCTGGTTCGTATCTTGCAAAATACGATTATTCGCGCCTCATGGTGCTCTTTTTTGCGCTCATGAGCATCACACTCCTTCTGCTCGGGCGTACTTTCTTTCGCCGCATTGAACGGGCGCTGTACAAAAAAAACATCGGCGTTACGAACATTGCTGTTGTGGGAACAGACCTCATCAGCCGCCATATACAAAGAAGGATTATGCGCTACGAACAGATGGGGTATCGCTTCAAAGGGTTTATCAGCATTCTCGAAAACCAAACGCTTCCGCTTTTCCCGACAGAGGATAACACGCTTTTAGGCCAGCTTTCAGACATTTCAGCGATTATTAGAAAACACCGTTTAAACGAACTGTACTTTTCAGAAAGCGCGCATCTGAATAAGGAAAAAATTATTCTCCTTGCATTAAAATGCAGAAAACTTCGCGTACGGTTCAACATCGCCTCTGGCCATTTTCAAATGATCTCGCCTCATGTTCATGTTGACCAAATTGAAGGCATCCCCGGGTTTGAAGTTACCACCAACAGTTTTTCACTCTACAATGAAATCATTAAGCGCGTTTTTGATCTCACGATCTCGCTGCTCTTGCTTATACTTCTTGCGCCGATCTTCCTGCTTATTGGAACAGCGCTTGCGCTTGAGGGAAGTGGGCCGATCATTTTCTCTCAAAAACGAGTTGGCCGTTTTGAAAAAGTATTTATGATGTATAAATTCAGAACGCTCAAAACAAGCACCGGGCCCCTGCGCGTACGTGCGAATGATCCGCGCGTTACCAAAACCGGAAAAATTCTGCGCACGTTCAGCCTTGACGAACTGCCGCAAATTTACAACATTCTAAAAGGCGACATGAGCTTTGTCGGGCCTCGGCCTGAACTTCTTGCTATTGTGAAAACATATAAGAGGTGGCATCATTTAAGGCATCAAGTGAAACCCGGCCTTACGGGGCTGTGGCAAATTCTCGGGCGCAAAGATCTTCCGCTTACCGAAAATATAGAATACGACCTCTACTACATTCAAAATTTATCCTTTATTCTGGATATAATTATTATGCTGAAAACAATTCCAAAGGTTATCGCTGGAAAAGGCGCCTATTAAATACCCCTATGTTTATCAAGAATTATCTCGCAAAATATGACATTGCCTCAAACCGCGCCATGCTTGCGTTTTTGGCGCTGATTCTGCTTTTGACCATCCCCTCCCTCTTTGAAGGAGGGAAAAGCCCTGCCGCAGAAACCGGCATCTTGCTTGGCGCAGGAATTCTTTCGCTGATCCATATTTTCAGCCAAAAAATCAGGAATGCGTCTACACAATCTCCAAAAAAAATATCTCTTGTAAACCCGCTCACTATCAGCTTTGGAGCGCTCTTGCTGGTGAAATTAATAAGCCAATTCACGTCTGTAGAACCATACACGAGTTTTTTTGATTTTCTTCTTTTTATTTCCTATGCGGTTATTTTTGTGCATTTCGTGCCCTTTGCAAAAATTCGCGCGCGCGAACTGATTTTAAACATAGTGATTCTCTTTACCATTATTCTCTCGGCAATCGGGATACTCTTTTTCCTTCGCGGGAACTGGCCAAAACTCGTTGGCACGTTTTATTGGCACAACGCCTTTGCCGGATTTATTTCCATGTTTCTGCCGGTGCTTGGCGCCAAATTTCTCTTCGCAGAAAAACGTATCGCGAAAATTCTTTGGGGAGCGGGAAGCGTTCTTATGATTTCTGCGCTCTTTTTTACCTACTCCCGCGGAGCGATGTTTGCCCTGCTGATTATTCTCCCCTTTTTCATCATCTCATTTAAAACGCATATTCGCGCCCGTTTCAAAAGAATTGTGGTACTGCTCGTTCTCGTTACTGCAAGCATACTGGCAATTTCCTACGGAAAATCGCACACGCTCACGCCATCTTACGCTGACCTTCTCAAACCCAAAAATCCGCTTACACAAAGTATTCAAAAATCTCAAGGCTCCCCTGATGTATCGGAACAGAATCACCTTGTAAGCTCAACGCAGGAATTCCGCTTGCGGCTATGGGCACAAACGCTCCCCATGATTTTTAAAAAACCAATTTTGGGCGTTGGCAGTGAAAATTTCAAACGCGGATACATTCAGTTTGCGCAGTCGCCGCAGATCTATGCACAGCACGCGCATAATCTTTACCTTGAAACCGCGGCGGAGCTCGGGATTATCGGGCTTCTCGCGCTGTGCGCATGGATATTTTTCGTGCTCAAAAATTCATATGTTCATGCATTCAAGGAAAGAGAGTCCTCATCCAGCCAGAGAGCACTATTTTATGGGCTGATTATTTTTTTCCTTCACAACGGAGTGGATACAGACTGGTACTATCCAAGCATGTTTATGGCCGCGCTGTTTTTTATCGTATTTCTCAACCACAGCATGTTTCACACAAGCACACCCGCGCGCGGCAAAACTCTGTTTCCACTGATTGGAACCGCAATTGTACCGCTCCTTCTCATTGCCTTTTCAGCCAGTAACTACGCGAGCCTGTACTTTAAAGATCAAGCCGCAGAGTACCGATCTGTATACCATGTGCCAGAGGCGCTTCTTGCAAGCAAAAAAAGCCTTGAATTTAACCCGCTCAATTTTGAAAACAGATTTCTCTTTGCGCAAGACAATTATCAGCGGGCTGTGCTTGAAAAAAAAGATGAGGACTTAAAAACATTTTTTTTCGCCCGGGCACAACAAGAGGCGCAAAGAACAATACAAGAGGCGCCGCTCTATAGCCCGGCCTCGTTTCTTCTTGGAGAAATCTACCGCCTGCAAAAACAATTACCGGCAGCAGAGGAGCGCTATAGGTACACCATTGCAGTAAACCCGTTCCATAAAAAAGCATACCTCCAGTTAAGCACGCTTCTCCTCAAAGAAAACCGTTCTGCTGAAACGATAGCAGTACTTACCGCTCCGCTCCGCATTTTTACGCCCGAGTACTATGCCTCAAGCATAAACCCCGAACAGCTCTTGCCTCAAGAAATACAGGCGAGCGCACAGCTTTACAATCTTCGCGCCGTTGCCTACGCCAACACGAATAATAAAGACGCCGCACAAACAGATTTACATACAGCGCAAAGCCTAAGCCCCGATTCACCGCTCTTCAAAAAAAACTTTGAAATTCTAGAAAATGCCGAAAATCTGGACTCGCCCCTTCCCTTGAAGTATTAATGTTTGGTATACTCAATTTTCTGATTATTCTTCATTCATCATTCATCGTATTTATGAAAAAAAGACGCAAAAACCATACCGGGCTATATATTTTTCTTGCAATTATTCTCATCATTGCGGGAATCATTGTATATAAGCAGGCATCGCGGCCGCGCTACAATGACCCAAAACCGCCGCGGGCGTTTAAGGGCGCAGAAAATGCGCCTGTTGTTATTACTGAATTTTCTGATTTTGAATGCCCCGCATGCCGAAGCGCCTTTCCGCTCGTCAAGGCGCTGGTGCGGGAAAAAGGAGGTCTTGTGCGTTTTGATTACCGCAATTTCCCGCTCATCTCTATTCATCCGTTCGCCTTTCATGCGGCAGAAGCATTTGAATGTGCAAACGATCAAGATAAAGCATGGGACATGCACGACATGCTCTTTGAAAATCAGCCTCAATTGAACCCTTCGGATATTGAACAGATAGGAAAGGACTTGAATGTAAATATGGAAAAGTTTAACGCGTGTCTTGGCTCCCGCGCAAAGGCTGGAATCGTGAATAATGATCTCAAGGAAGGGCGGAAACGCGGCGTTGACTCCACTCCCACCTTTTATATAAACGGCCAAAAAATCAACAACTGGCAACTTCTCGGCACCGAAATAGAGCTTGCATTAAAAAAACTCGGCGCAAACGCGCAAACGCCAGAAGATGGCAACACAGATAAACAATAATCTTTCCTCTCATGTTTGAGTTTCTCCACTCTTATATTCCTTCTCCCATTATTTTGAGCGCGGGGTACATTACCCTACGCTGGTATGGAGTTTTCATTGGAATTGCCGCCCTTTTAGGCCTTGCTGTTGCAATAAAAACGGGGAAGCGTTATGGCATTCCCAAAGACACCATTCTAGACATCTCGTTTTGGCTTGTTTTATGGGGCGTTATTGGTGCACGAATCTACCACGTCCTCAACGAACCGGGGTTTTATATATCCCATCCTCTTGCGATTTTTAAAATTTGGCACGGAGGACTTGCAATTCACGGCGCTCTGCTCGCCGGATTTTTCGTGCTTATCAGATACGCAAAACGCCTCACGGCCATAAAGCAGAGTACCTTTCAAAACGCGCTCACGCTCCTTGATGTGTTTACCCCAGCGCTTCTTTTAGGCCAAGCAATCGGGAGATTTGGGAACTACTTTAACCAGGAACTTTTCGGCTTACCTTCATCTCTCCCCTGGAGCATCCCGATTCTTCCGGAGCATCGCCCAGAGGGCTTTTTGAATGTGTCTTATTTTCATCCCACATTTCTCTATGAATCGCTCTGGGACATTACTGGATTTATCATTCTTCTTGTGATGCTTCGCGCAGGGCCAAAAACAAAAAGCCTCTTTCAAAAACGCGGGGGTATTTTTGCAAGCTATCTTGTTCTATACTCAAGCGGAAGAATATTCACCGAACTTCTGCGCATTGATACAACCCCGCATTTTTTTGGCATACGCCTTCCGCTCATGGTAAGCATTGTAATGTGCGCGCTTGGAATACTGTTTCTTGCCATGCTGTGGAGAAAACAAAAGAATGCCCTTCCTCGCACAAAATCAAAAAATGTTCTATAATACTAAAACATTGGGAATTTTTATAAAATACTTTTCTTATTCAATTTTCTGAATTTAGCAAAATTCAGAATGTTATATAAAATTTAATTATTTTTATTAATAGTATTAACTCAACATAAAAATATGAATAAAAAATTCGTATCCTATACAATTATATCGGCGCTGATTATCGTAATTTTCAGCTTCATCTACTACCTATCCACGACAACATTTAAACCAACGAGCCAGCTCGCCCCAGTGCAAAATCTGATTCGTAATTCTCTCAACAAGCCTGCGCCCCAAAATCCAGAGCAAACAAATGACGGTACCGCACAAACTCCTCAGGAAGAGGGAAATCTTGCCCCAAACGAACCGTCTATAGAAACATCATCAGGGTCGGCCCAAAATCAGGTCAACGAATATACGCAAAATGCGCAGGATAAATTACTTGAACTGCAAGACTTGCTCAAAAAGCAAAACGAAGGAAAGGTTTCCCTGCTCAACTTACTCCTTGGCATAAAAACTGCTCGCGCACAGGAAACAGGCGAAGGATCCGTTGATGTAGCAAGCCAGATTGATGTTCTTGTGAGTGAAATACAAACGAACCTCCAGCTTGCCATGGAAGCAACAGAGGGCACAACCTCGCCAGAAGAAGCGCAGGCTCTTCTGGAAACAATTGCCGACACCCAAAGCACTGTTATTGAAACGCTTGACCACATCGCCCAAACCACAACCGATCAAAATATCGCGACGGTTGTTACTGAAGGATCACAAAATATTGAGCTGGACCAGGAAGACGTGACAAATAATATTACCGAAGCCGAAGAGGCAATTGAAAATGGCGACGGTTCAGTGCAACTTTCACTTACTACAGATGTGGAAGAACTGCTCCAAGACAATTCAAGCATCAAAAAAGTTCCGCTCATTATTCATCGCCGCGAAGAGATAATCGCAAAAAGGCGCATCCGCGTACTTAAGAAAATTTCTGAAACACGGGACGTTTTGATTCAGCAAGGAATGAACCCAACCCAAGTAGACGAAACCCTCAAAGACGTTCAGCAAACCGCACTCCCCGCTGGGATTGCCGGCGAGAGTATTCGCGATTCTGCAAAAGCGCTTCGCCACTCCATACAAGAGTTACACAAAATGAGACGGGCAATAAACATGAACGCGGATCCTACAGAAATCGTGAGCGCGCTCGCTCGTACACGCGAACAAATAGCGCAATTTAAAGCAGGAGGCGGAACCATTGATGACGCCTCGCTTGCGCAAGTAGACAAGCTCGTAAATTCTGGTACACAAGTTGATATTCTCAAAGCGGCAACATTACTTCGTGTGGTGCGCAGTGCAGTAAAAAATGAGACGTTACTACAAGCACGAGACGCCCGGCGCGAGGAAAGAAAAACTGAAATTGAAACAATACAGGCTACTCGCGAACAAGTAAGAAATAACGAAATTACACCAGAAGACGCACGAAAGCAAATTCAACAAATTAGGCAAGAACACCGAGATACCCTCAAAAAAAATCTTACAAAACGCGTGGAAATGATCAAAACGGGCGAACTCTCCCCGGAACAAATTCTAACCCCCGAACAACGGGAAACAGCCCAGTCTGAACGCCCTGAACTCAAAAAACTTCGTGACGGACGAGCAGCAAAACTGAAAGTCTTACAGCCGCGCCTTGACGAATTGCAAATCAAGAGAGAACTGCGACAAGAAGTACAAGGCAACAGGCAAGAAGGCAGACAAGAAGTACAAGACAACAGGCAGGAAGGCAGACAAGAAGTACAAGACAATAGGCAAGAGGCGAAAGATGAAATAAAAAAAGCGCTGGAAGAAGGGCGTAAAGAAGACGTGAAAGGGATTATCAAAGACAATGTTCAAGAAAACCGCGATATCAAACAGGGCGTGCGCCAAGAAAATAAAGATATACGCAAAGATACACTGCAAGAAAACCGCGATATCAAACAAGACGTGCGCCAAGAAAATAAAGATATACGCAAAGATACACTGCAAGAAAACCGCGATATCAAACAAGACGTGCGCCAAGAAAATAAAGATATACGAGCAGGAGGGAGAGAATATCAAAGCCGATAAAACACTTCCTTCTCAATAACTCTTCGCAAAAAGTCAAAAAACAGGGGGCAAAAAAGTTTTGCTCCCTGTTTTTGCTATACCGATCCATTAGCTATTGAACGCATAAACGCCGCAAGAGAAAGCGTTATGAACGCAGTTACTCCGGCCATAATGAGCAGAACCGCATGTTCAATCAAGGCGAAATGCTTTGCATCATGGCTCAAATTCTGTTCACTCCTTCGTATCAAAGCCTGCACGCCATTGCTCGGGATAGCAGATCGGCAAAATTCATCAATCATTTCGTGGGGCAGGAAAAATACACACGCCCGCACCTCTTTGTAAAAATCTTTCTTCCCCCGAAACCACTGCATATTTTGAGAAAAAGGCATCTCTAAAACCACCAAAGCAGGAAGCAATACTTTCAGAACACGCGGAATACGCAAAACTGAAGCAATCGTATATAAACGCGCCCACTGCAAAAAATAATACTCTTGCATAAATGATTTCAAAAAAAACGATTGCAAAAAAAATCTTTTTAATGCGCGTGAACGCTTTACGAAAAACAGCAATTCTCTCAACCCAAACGCCCCAAGGAGTAAAAACACAACAAGTGAACCCGTATGGTAGAGCAAAACATCACGCAGACGCAAAAGAAGCCGCAAGGCAAGAGGGAATGCAATACCCTGCTGTAACGCAAGCGGCTCTAGTTTCGGCACAACAAATACGCTCATAAAGAGAATCATTCCAAAGAGCAAAATACAAAAGACACAGCCCGGAAGCACCGCTGCCATCATTTTTTTACGAACGGTCTCCCGCGTGTGCGCATTTTCACAAAAGGCAGAGATTGTTTCATTGGAACTCCCCTGCGTATATGTATAAGCAAAAAATTTCTGTTCACTTTCAGTAATAAGCCCACAGCGCACTAAAATTTCAGGGATTGTGGCGTGCTTGGCATAGATCTCTTTACCGCACGGTAAAACCAAACACACCGCTTGCTTCAGAGAGTAACCGGCGCACAGTAAAAAATGCATCCTTGAGAGCATATCAGATCGCTTTCTCGCGGCCTTTTTCAAACGAGCATGTATCAAAAACAGAGCTGACGCAAAAAACCACGTTATTTTTTTTGTATGTAGATTTTTATTCATATTCATGCTAGTATATCATTGAGAAGGAAAAATTCTCTTTGCTTTTTTTACTCTTCTAAAGCCGTCGCTTTACCAAGAGAGGACAGCAAGAAAAGAGCGAAAATTCAATAAAAACAGGGCCGACAACACAGGAGGACCGATGTCACTTATAGTATGTGTATAAAAAGTGACGTGCTCTCAAAGAAAATGCTTGTAAGCACATTCTTTGGGTAAGGTCGAAGCAATGGGCACTGTTTTTTTATTTATATTAATCACAAAATCCTATGAAGATATTACTAAAAAAATTCTTCAAAAAAGTACAACAAAATAAACAAGGATATTCTCTTGTGGAAGTCATGGCGGCAACCGCAATTATCGCGACTATTTCTGCAACCGGCGCGATGAGCGCGTCAGCGCAAATTGCAAAACAGAAAACAAGCGCTACCATGGCTGAAATGAAAGAAATATACAATGCGGTAGAGCAATATCACATTGACAACCAGGGAAAAACAATAAGTTCGTTTACGACCTCTTTGGTCAATACGGGCTATTTGCCGCGCTTGTTTACGCACGTTGCAAACAGCAACTGGGAAACAGACTGGAACAAAGACGCGTTTGGGCGTGCGTATAAACTGAAAAAAGCCACCGCAGGAGAAAACGGTCTTCTCACAAGCTGTGGCCCGGACGGCTTATGCTTTGAAGATTTAAATGATGCAGAAAAGCTTGAATTTCCGGATGCAGATAAAGATAACACCACCATGGAACTTCCAAAGATGGTACGGTAAAGAAACAATTGCGTAGTAGGGACAGGTCGCGACCTGTCCCTACGGAGATTACAATGCATCAATCACTTCGCGAATATACCGCATCTGCGGCGACAAAAAATCTTGCTTAGTAATTTTATTCACCGCATACAGCGCATTTAACGGCTTGGTTCCGCTATATCTTTGATATTTCTTTGGATAATTGTCCTCCAGCCCGCCGTTTGGAAAAATATAGATCCCCTGTGCTTTTAAACGATTCAGCTTCTGGCTTTGGCTCATTCCCCTGTGCACAAAATGCCTCATCTGTTCAATTGGTTCGCCGCGGAGTGCGTCCTTATCAAGAAGCACCATGCAGGGAAGGTGGAACGCGGAACAGAGATCCATATAAATCCCCACATTAGACTTTCCATGGGCGTAGACAACCTTGATATCTTTTTCCTTGGCATAAAATCGGTCAATCATGCCGCGCATAAAAATTCGGTCTGACACGCCTTCTACAATAAGCACCTGTTCGGCAAAAAACATTTGCGTATTATCGGCGTTCAGTTCTTGAACAAGGCGCGTTTTATCAAGCACATGCTGTGAAAGATCCAAGCTATATACATTCGTGCTCCCTCCGCGGTTGCGGTGCACGCGGTATACATGGTGTAAATTATACGGCTGAACAAATATCGCATGATGCGTGGTGAGAAAAACTTGATTGTTCAGCTTTGCGTCTTCCAATAGTTTGGTAAGCTTCTTAAGCACGCTTGGATGCAGATGTATTTCCGGCTCATCAATGAGAATAATGCTGTAACTGGGGTGAAAAATATAAAAGAGTATTAAAAAAAGCCGATGAAACCCAACGCCCATGCGCAAAGGCGCAGAAACAAAAAGATCTTCGTTCATTTCATCGCTGGGGAAATAACTGCGCAAATTCTCAATAAAAAACTCATACTCTTGCGGAAACTGCTCTTTGAATTTCTTTAAATCGCGCGCGAAATCAAAATCATCAACTGTTGTGTCAGGGGAGAGGCGAATCATTTCCGCGGCAATTTTTTCTGCAACATCCTTCGCACCTTCCAACACGCCGTTCACCTGATATGTTTTTTTGCCGTTTTTGTGCGTCACGCGAATGCGCTGCGACTGTGCTGTTTCAAGCTCAACAAGTAAGTCTGCGTCCTTATCATCAAAGCGCAAAGGGTCAACATGCGTATTTACAAGAAGCTCAATGCCGTCTAAAATATTCGTCTTCCCCGCGTTATTTGGCCCGATAAAGATATTAATATGCCGAAACGCGCTGAAATGGATTGTTTCCTCAACACTCTTATAGTGATGTATCACCAATTCTTTAATTTTCATATATTCTCGTATAGTGTATATATAGTATAGAGCATTTTCGCCCATTGACGCACTCGCACAGAGTTATTATACTGTTACAGCGTTGATTTTAAAAGAAAATCCTCAATGGACCGGTAGTTCAATTGGTTAGAGCACCGCCCTGTCACGGCGGGGGTTGCGGGTTCGAGTCCCGTCCGGTCCGCCAAGTTTATAAAAACAAGACCGACAATTTAGTCGGTTTTTTATTTTTTTAAAAGAGGGGGACAGATTTATTTATATGGCAGTCCCCTTTTTTCTAGCGTAACTCTACGGATAACCGAAAACCAAGCGTCTGCAAAATAGCCCCAACAGTTTCTAATCGCGGATTTCCTTCTTTTGAAAGCGCTTTATATAAATTCTGGCGATTGAGCTTGGTTGCTTGCGCAAGTTTACGCATTCCGCCGTAGGCTTCTGCAACATCCCTTAATGCAAGCAAAAAAGCTTCCCGATCGCCATGTTTTTCGTAATCTTCAAGCGCAACGGCAAGATATGTCCGCGCCTCTTGCGGATTTTGCAATTTTTCTAAATGATAGTCAGAAAAATTTTGATAAGTTCTTTTTTTAGTTTTTTTTATAATCATACCAATAAAATTTAGCTAAATTTATATCATCATTTTGAGTTTGTTTATCACCGCCAATCAACAGTAAAATTAGATCCTTTCCTTCTCTGCCAAAGTATAATTGTATGTTATAAACGACTACATGCCAATGCTCATAAAATCTCCCCATCACCGCGCGCCTGCAACAACATTTCCT
>CAZHCQ010000079.1:0-3565 GCA_964531415.1 uncultured Gammaproteobacteria bacterium | reverse complement strand
GTGGTACTCATGAGCTACTTGCCCATAAAAAATATGCTCTCGCCGCGCCAAGTGATGAATACGTCTTTTAACCCTCTGCATCTTGTGGGAACGTACGGCGCGTTTGGGAGCATTACAAAAACACGCTATGAAGTGATTATAGAGGGGACTGATGAGGAAAGCCTGAATTCTGAAACGAAGTGGCGCGAATATGAATTTATCGGAAAGCCGGGAAATTTAAAAACACGCCCCCCGCTGGTTGCGCCCTATCATTTGCGGTTGGATTGGCTGATGTGGTTTCAGCCGTTTCGCGCGCAGGTGAGTAGCCAAGGCGTTGCCGTGTATGGGTATGATCCGTGGTTTTTACATTTTATTGCAAAACTGCTTGAAAACGACGGCCCGGTGCTTTCGCTTATGCGCACCAATCCTTTTCATGAAAAACCGCCGCTTTATGTTCGGGCGCTGTTTTATGAGTATCATTTCACCGCGCCCAAAGAGAGGCAAGAAACAGGCGCATGGTGGCGCAGGGAACTAAAGGGAATATATTTTCCTGCTGTTTCCTTAAAAACGCCGGAATTCCAAGAAATTTTGAAATCCCGGGGATGGGTTAACGAAACGGATCAAAATATACGTTAAATTGTATGGCTATGAAACATTATAACATGTATGTTACCGGGAGAGTGCAAGGGGTGTGTTATCGCGCTTTTGTTTTACAAAAAGCCCAAGAATTTGGGATAACCGGTTTTGTTCGAAACGAACCGGACGGAAGCGTGTATATTGAAGCAGAGGGAGATGAAGAAGAAATAAAAAAATTTATTGCGCTTTGTTCTGTTGGGCATTCGCCGGCGAACGTGCAAAGTACCATACGAGAGGCTGGCGAAGTGAAGAAATACGAGCGTTTCACTATTGCTTAACAGGGCAAAGTTTTATATAGTTGCAGGTGGAGTTTCATTTAAAAGGGGGGTGAGTTTATGGAAAATAGAAAATTGGCAGTAAAAATAAAGTTGCTTACACAAAAAGATTACAGCTTGCTTATTCCGCTTTTTCAATCAAGAGGTAAGATAGATTCCAATGCAAAAATTTTGAAACGATTACATACTCTATCGGAGCAAAATTCTCATTTCCTGCCTATAGCAGTTACGAAAGGCAAGATAATCGGCTATGCGTGGGTACAAAGTTATGGAGAGCACGTACGCACTGGCGATATTACCGCACGGCTTAACGATTTATTTGTGCTTCCTGAATATCGCAACCAAGGCGTGGCAACAAAGTTATTTGTTGCAGTAAAAAAATGGTGCAAGTCCCAGAAAGTCAGGTGGTTGCAGTGGCAAGCAAGTACGGAGGTACAACAGTTTTATGAAAAATTTGGGCTTAAAGGAGATACAAAATCAGACTTAGAAAAATATCCATTTTTTGAGATCACATTTTTTTGAGACTGGTTTTTTACAGATGCACGTGTAATTGCTCACTGTGTCATTCCCGCGAAAGCGGCCTGCCCGCTTGCTCGCGCAAGCTAGCGGGCGGGGAATCTAGCCTAAAACAGTAATAATTCTGGATCCCCGCTTTCGCGGGGATGACACAAGATGTACGGAATGGCATCAAGAAATAAGGTATTTTGATTGGTATCTTTTTTGCAGTGAGCAATTATCTCCCTCGCTTGCTCCTCGTGGTGTTTCATGCTAGTATTGTGATATATTTTTTACTTTACTTTTGTTGCAGGGTGATGTGGCGGAGATGCGTGACATCAATTCTCAATCGTTAAAGTATACGTGCTGTATGGATAAAGTGATCAATTGGTTTGAAATTGCGGTGAGCGATTTTGACCGCGCGAAGAAATTTTACGAAACCATTTTCGGAATCAGCATGGAGGTGCCGGAAATGAAAATGCCGGGGATGGAATCTACAAAAATGGCGTTTTTCCCGAGTGATCCGATGTCTGGCGCAACCGGCGGAGGAATTGTAAAATCGGAAAAGATGGAGCCTTCTTCCAAAGGAGTTTTGGTGTATCTGAACGGCGGAGAGAATTTAAGCCCAGTTTTAGGCAAAGTAGAAGGCGCGGGCGGAAAATTGGTACAGCCAAAAATGTCTATTGGCGAGCATGGTTTTATGGCGATTTTTACCGATACTGAAGGAAATAGTATTGGCCTGCATTCAATGAAATAAAAAAGCGAGTTAGTGTTTTAAAGAGCCTCGCAGTTACTTGGCGAGGTTTTTTATTTTGTTGAAGCGCTATGCTTCTTCTCCAGTAATGCACTTTAATGCCGCGGTCGCCGCTGCAAATAAGTTGGAGTCGTTGTTTTCTTTGCTTGCAAACTGAATTTGTTTTATAGATTTAACAGCGTGCTTTGCTTTTTTGCCAAACCGCCCGAGCGCGTCTAAAACCATACCGCATATAAGCGGGTCATTATAAAATATTAGTTTGATTAAGTCAGGTATGGTTGACTCTGCCTGATCTCCAATTTGTCTGATAATCGTGATCGCAAGTGTAATGAGATTTGTCTTATTGCTCCTTAAGAGATGCGGGAGTAAGTTTACGATTTCCCCGATAATTTTATCTGAAAGTAAACTCATCCCTGAATCTTCGTCATAATTGTTTTTGAGGATCGCGCTGATGGCGCTCATCGCGGCGTGCTGTACATAGTAGTTTCCTTCACTCGCATGCTCAATAATTTTGGGCAGAATGCGTTCATCGGGTACTATACGAGAGAGTAAATCAGATATTGTGGGTTTATCAACATTTTTGCTTGCGAGCTTTTCCAGAAGGAAAAGATATACATCCTTGCGAAAATACGCTTGGGTTTCAGGGCTTTCATCTTGGAACATTTTTAATAGTTTGTTGGCGGCAATTGTTGTTGTTCTCTGTGCTTCATGGCTGTCTTGATTAACGCTGAGCCATTGGCATATTTGTCTGATTTTGTTGTGGTAGTCTTCTGCACGAGGCGAAAGTCTTTCGTTTTGCATAGGAATAATAATTAATTACGAAATTTCTAAAACAGGCTACCTTATCAAACGAGCGGTTGGTATGTCAAGGTACTGCACTCGCTCATGAGCTATTTACAAAACCATAAAAATATGTATATATAAAGTCTATGGCACGGCATACTACAATCAAGCGGATTTTGGAAAATATCGGGCTTACTTCTAATGAAACTCGCGTCTATGTTGCGATTTTGAAGTATGGCAAACTTTCTATCAATGAGATAGCGCTCAAAACCAATATTCACCGCACGAATGTGTATGCACTTGTTGAAATTTTGATACACAAACAGGCTTTGTATTACGAATACACGGGGAGTAATAAAAAAGTGGTGTGTGCGCGCGGTCCTGAAATATTACGAAACATGCTGAAAAAGCAGGAGAGAACGCTCAAAAAAGCGAGTATAAAATTTGAGGCGGTGATTCCAGAATTAAAACAGATGATGAAAAATCCTGCGCCTTATTCCTTTGTACAGTGCTATAGAGGCATTGAGGGCGTTAAGCGCGTATTTTTAGATACGGTGGGTTCCTCTGAAGATATCTACGGTTTTGCACTGGTTGGGCAGGCGACTCTCCTTGAAACAGCAATTCCAAAAAAGTGGGTGAAAAA
>CAZHCQ010000078.1:0-6133 GCA_964531415.1 uncultured Gammaproteobacteria bacterium | reverse complement strand
AATAATAGATTTTGTCAAGAAGTTAGATAATTCATTTGGTGTGCGTCAAGCAGATCCGCTTACTTTTTTCTTTCAACCTTCTTCAACGATGCAGAGATTGCTTACAAAAACTAGCCGGTAACACGAGTATATGCTTTTGATATTGCTTATGTCATCAAGACGCTGAATTATGTATAATACACGATATGCATACACTCAAGCGTTTTTTTGAGATACTCAAGGGATCAATAACAATTTTCAAAGCAATTCAGCGGGAGAAACACCAGCAGGGGGATGTGCACTCTAAAAGCACGATACGAGACGTATTCACAGATTTAGGCCCAACATTCATTAAGCTTGGGCAAATGCTTTCTTTGCGGCCAGACATTGTGCCCCTTGGCATTGCTGATGAATTGCGCAAATTGCTTGACCACGGCGAGCCGATTGCCCCCGATGTTGTGGATCGGGTGTTTCATGAAGAATTTGGCAAAACGCCGGCGGATATTTTTGACAGCTTTGAAACAGCGCCGTTTGCGGTTGCGTCTCTTGCACAGGTTCACCGCGCAACGTATAAAAAAAAATTGTAGCGGTAAAAGTGCAAAAGCCGGAGAGTAAAACAATGATTGCGCATGATCTGGATTTCGCAAAAATTATTCTTTGGCTTTTATCTTTCTCTCCGAAGATGAAAAAAATACAGCCTCTGATGGACACGGCGCTTAACGAGTTTTTCAACTGGATTAAGCATGAGCTTGATTATCGCCTTGAAGCGCTTAACATGGCGAGAATTAAAAAGAATTTTGCAGGGGTTTCTTATTTTGTTGCTCCTGAAGTATGTTACGAAGCCAGTTCCTCACGCATTCTGACCATGGAACTTATAGAAGGGGTCAGCCTGAATGAATTGTTTGATCAGGTAAAAGACCTTGCAACGGTTCAAACCGTGCGCTATAAAACTGTGCGGGTGAATAAAAATCTTTTTATCAAGCACGCGGTGCGCATTCTTTTCAAGCAGATATTTGAAGATGGGTACTTTCATGCGGATCCGCATCCGGCAAATATTCTTATCACAACGGAGGGGAAAATTGCGTATATTGATTTTGGGGTGGTTGGCATTCTTGATCCTTTGCTTCGGAAAAAAATGCTTGAAATTTTTGCAGGAATCGTGAACCGCGATGCAGAAAAAATTACCGAGTCTTTTATTGCGCTTGATGAGATTTCCGGGCATGAGGACTTTTCCCGCATAGAGGCAAAAATTCGTAAATTTTTGTATGATCTGCAAGGGGGGACGCTTCTTGAAATGAGCGCGGCGCGGCTCTTTTTGAGCCTTGTGATGATTGCTCTTGAATCAAAAATTGACCTTCCTCTTCCGCTTATTGTTATCGGAAAAACAATGCTTGAATACGACGGCGATCTCCGCGCGTTTGATCCAAAGCTGGATCTTATTTATGCATTCAAACCCCATGTAGAAAAATTGTACGGCACGAAAGACTTTTCCTTTTCACCAAAGAGCATCCCTGCAACTATTGACGAGCTTTTAACCGTTGCCGAAACATTTCCCGCAAATGTTCAAAAACTCATAAAAAACCTCTCGCACGATGGCATTGAATTGACGATGCGTATCGCGCCTGCTAAAATTACTCAAAAGTAGTAATGAAAAATGTTTTAAAACTTAATTTTTATACTCTATGCCATTTCTCAAAAAAAATGCTTCACAAAGAGGAAAAACTGCAAAGAAGACCACAAAAAAATCAAAAGACCTTGTAACAGACGCGCTCATATTGGGGCTTGGGCTTATGGAATCCGCGCAGGAAAAAATTGAAGAGTACGTTGATGATCTTCGTAAAGACCGCAAAATTACAAAGCAGGACAGCAAAACTGCCGTAAAAAAACTTTCAAAGCGCATCGGGTTTGAAAAGAATAAAAAAGAAATTAAAAAGGTATTGCGCAAACACGCACAAAAAATTGTTAAAGAGTTGAACCTCGCAACGAAAGACGATATAAAAAAAGTAAATCAAAAAAGAGCAAAGAAGAAACAGTAAAAATTTTTACTCTAAAATTCTGTTCAGAGGCGTGTTTTTTGCAGGGCCGCTCCATCTGATTTCTCCGTTTACAAGAATATAGGCGCGGTCGCAAATTTCAAGCACGCTTTTGATGTTGTGTTCAACTACTAAAATAGTGATATTAAACTCTTTGTTAATGCGCTTAATCAGTTCAAAATTTTCTTTAATCAGCTTTGGGGACAGCCCCAATGTTGGTTCGTCCATGAGAAGAAGCTCTGGGTCAAACATTAACGCCCGCGCGATCGCAAGCATCTGTTGCTGTCCTCCGCTTAACGTATAAGCGCGGCGGTACAATGCGCCGGCCAGATCGGGAAATACTTCAAGCACGCTTTCCATGCGTTTTGCAATAATTGCCTTATCTTCCCTGAAATACAGCCCTACTTCAAGGTTTTCTTTGATCGTCATATCTGAAAAGCTTATCCGATCCTGCGAGAGCAGGTAGATGCCAAGCTCTACCAGCTCATGCGTTTCCACATCCATAAGCGATTTTCCCTCATAGGAAATAGATCCGGAAAATACATCTGCTGTTTTAAAAACAGACTTTAAAATTGTGCTTTTGCCTGCGCCGTTTCCGCCTAAAAGCGCAACAATTTCGCCGCCCATAATTTCAAGGGAAACATTTTTTAACACCTGTATATCGCCGTATCCGGCATTGAGATTTTGAATGTGTAACATGGTTTTGTATAATAAAATATCAATCTCCTAAATACGCCTCCATCACGCGTTTGTTTTGTTTAATTTCTTCAGGCGAACCTTCTGCAATCACGGATCCGCCATCAAGCACAAACACCTTGTCCGCAATCGCGCTTATAAAATGCATGTCATGCTCAATGAGAAGAATCGTGTCGCCTCTTTGTGCTGATCTTTTAATTTGCTCAATAATAGTTTCACGAACGGTTTGGTTCACGCCTGCAACCGGTTCATCAAGAAGAAGCAGTCGGTGCGGCTTTACCATTGCCATTGCAAGCGAAAGCAGTTTTCTTTGTCCATAACTTAAACTCGTCACGGGTGTTGTAGCAAGATTTTTGTCAACGCGCAGATCGTGCATAATCGCATTTGCTTTTTCAATATACGCAGAGTTGTCCTTTTGCGGAACTAAATTTTTATATAAAAAATCATCCTGTTCAAGCTGTGCGATGAGCAGATGATCAAGCATGGTAAGATAGCTAAAAAGCCTTACTTTTTGAAATGTTCGGGCAATTCCCAAACGCGCAATTTGGTACGGCGCTTTATTCGTAATAGTATGTTCACAAAAAATTATCCCTCCGCGATCAGGCTTTAAAAATCCCGTGATAATGTCAAACAATGTTGTTTTGCCAGCGCCGTTTGGCCCAATAAGCGCGGTGATTTTCCCCTGCTCAATTTCAAGGGAACAGCTTGAAAGAATCTCGTTGCCGTCAAAGTGTTTGCAGATATTGTCTATTTTAAGAATCATTGTGGTACATGTAGGGGACGCATTTATGCGTCCCGCGTTTGAATTATCCCTACTTTAATTCCACTTTGCCAAACAGCCCTTTTGGCCGGTACAAGAGTATCAAAATTAAAATCAAAGAAAATATCATCTGCCGCAATGGCCCTACTGCAGAGTTTGGCAGATGCACGAAGCGCAAGGCTTCAGGCAAAGATACAATAATAACGGTTGCAAGCAGGGTACCTCTATTTGAAGCAATACCCCCTAAAATTACTATTGAAAGAATAAAAATTACTTCAGTTATGGAAACAAGAGATGGGTCAATAAACGTGATGAAATGGGCGAATAAACTTCCGGCCATTCCGCAGAATGCGGCAGAGAGCATCATTGCCTGCACTTTTACTTTATGCGTATTTTTTCCAAGTGCCATTGCGGCAAGCTCGTCGTCGCGCACGGCATTGAGCACTTTACCGAACCTGCTCTTACTTAAATATGCAATAAAGAAAAAGATGAGCAATGAAATAATCGCGCTTAAAAGCAGATATTCAGCCTGCGTGCTGATTTTCCATCCGAAAAATGACGGTTTGGGAATCCCCGGAATTCCAATTGGGCCTCCGGTGAAGTCAATCCAGTTTATCAAAATAGTATACACAACGTAATTAAACCCGAGCGTTGCAAGGGCAAGATAGTCGCCGCTTAATTTTTTTATTCCGCTCATGAGTACAAGTCCGCACAGCGCACTCAAGAACGCTGCAAGAAAAAATGCGGTTAAAAACGATAGTCCGTATGTTTTTGAGGCAATGGCAGATGTGTATGCGCCAACGCCGAAAAAACCAAGATGCCCTAAGTTTAAAAGCCCGCTCTGCCCTAACGTGAGGTTCAGGCTTCCTGCAACAATAAGGTATATGAGAAGAAGTATTAAAATTTGAATGAGAAATGCCTGCATAAGTCTAATCCCCTCGTGTGCCCTTGCGAATGCCAAACAGCCCCATTGGTTTAAAAATTAAAAAAATAAAGAGGAGCGTAAAGGCGATCGCACTTTTGAAGCCGGAGGGTAAAAATCCGATACCCAAATTTTCAGCAAGCCCAAGAATAAACCCGCCCAAGATGCCGCCGGTAACAGAGGTAACCCCGCCGATCACCGCGCTGATAAACCCTTGAACCATAAGGCCTGTTCCCATAATTGGCTCAACATTGCGCTCCAAAGCAATTAATATTCCTGCAACGCCGGCAAGCAGAGATCCGATTATAAAAGACAAATGCTGGAATTTGGTTTTATGAATGCCAATGAGCGGCGCAAGTTCAGGGTTATTGGCAATTGCACGCATAGTGATGCCGTATTTATTTTTATAAAGAAATAGAAAGAGCGCATAGAGAAGGGCGAGGGAGAGTGCAATTATGAGTATCTGGAGCTTTGTGATAACCGCGCCGAAAATTGTAAGGCCTTTTGTAACGGCGATATAGTCCACCACTTTTACGTCTGTTCCAAAGAGCAGAATGAAAAGATTCTCAAAAAAGATAAGAAGGCCGATTCCGGCAATCAAAAGCACAACGGCAGAGGTGTGTTTCTTTTTCAGCGGGTGATAGACGAGAGCAAAGCAGAGCCATCCAACAAGCACTGACGCAAGCAATGCAATGATAATTGCACTTGGCATGGGCATACGCCGTGCGGTGAGTGTAAAATAAACGGCATAAGCGCCGGCGGTAATCGCGGCGCCATGCCCGAAGTGAATATAGCGGTTCGTGCTGAAAAGAAGGGAAAATCCGGCGGCTACAAGCGCGTACACTGATCCAATAATGAGCCCGTTTGCGATAAGTTGCGGGAGTATGGTGAACATAGCCTTATTGTAGCATAAAAAAGTAGGGGTGGAGCATGCTCCACCCCTACAACTGTCTTTTCCGTTTCCTTCTATTCTACACCATCTCCATCTCCTGCGTCAGTGCTTGAATCATCTTGTGTGTCATCATCGCCCGCCGGTTCTTGCGTCATCACTTCGGCCTTTCCATTCTTGATAACTTTTACATCATACGTTGCGGTTGCCAAGTCCCCATTTTCATCAAGCGTAACCGGGCCGCTTACGCCGGGATACTCTTTCACCTTATACAGCTCATCTTTAATTGCAGTTGCATCTGTGCCCACGCGGTTCATAATTTCTGCAATAATTTTTACGTTATTATAGGCATAAGAGGTGCAAAGCGTGGCATTGCCGCCGGCGTCAATAACTTTTTGTTTCCACTCTTCTGTTGTTGGCGCGCTTGGAACAGTGTACATGAGCCCTTCCGCAAAGCTATTTTCATGTATTTTCGGATCGTCAAATGCGTCTCCGCCTAAAATCGGAAGAGTAAGCCCGAGTTCCTTTGCCTGTTTTAAGCCGACAATGCCGGCTTCGGTGTAGCCGATAAAATAAACTATATCCGCAGTGCTTGCTTTAATTTTTGTAAGCTCTGTGCGCAAATCCCTGCTTTCCTGGTTGTAGTCTTCCGCTAACACAACTGTTCCCCCAAGCTCTTTAAACCTGCTGATAAACGTATTTTTGACGCCTTGGCCGTAATCGCCTAAAACTGCAAGAATTGCGGCTTGTTTTTTTCCAAGGGTGTTATACGCATATTCTGCGGCAAATTTCCCCTGAAATGTATCAGAGGGGTATGATCTAAAAATATAATCGCCGGCCCCTGTAATGTTTGG
>CAZHCQ010000077.1:0-4039 GCA_964531415.1 uncultured Gammaproteobacteria bacterium | reverse complement strand
GTAAAGAACTTTTTGCTCGCGCCCGCGTTAAATACGGTGATTGGCCAGAGGCTTGTTCGCGTGCTTTGCGAGCACTGCAAAAAGCCTGCAACGCTTTCTTCCGAAGTGCGCGCCCGCGTTGACAAAGTAGTGAATGAGATTTCAGAGCAGAGTAAACCGGCCATTCTTACAGGCCAAGTGTTTTATGAAAGTACGGGGTGCGAGGAGTGTTACGATACGGGCTATAAAGGCCGTATCGGAATTTTTGAAGTGCTCGTGGTAAACGAAGAGGTTGAGAAATTTATTGTGGAACAGCGCGTTTCAGAGTATCAGATGAAAGAGATTGCCCGCACGTACGGCATGGTAACTATGATACAGGATGGTATTTTAAAGGCAATTGACGGCATGACGAGCGTGGATGAGGTATTTAGAGTTACGCAGTAGGGGTGTTATGATATTTTTATGAAAATCGGCATAGACATTTCGCACGCGGTTTCCCCGCAAAAGACCGGCGTTGGATGGTATAGCTACAATATTGTGCGCGCTTTGAGCGAAACGGATTCGCATAACGAGTACGTGCTGTACTGCCGCAATTTTTCCAAAGACAGTTTTTTTGCTCTGCCGAAAAATATGCAGATAAAAGCGCTGTTTTGGCCGTTTCCAAGAATGTGGTCACAAGCTCGGCTTTCTGGAGAACTGTGCTTTGCACAGCTTGATGCATTTTTTGCGCCTTCATATATGGCGCCGTTTTTTTCTCCGAAAAATACCGCGGTAACCGTGCACGACCTTGCCTTTAAGCTCTACCCTGAAGCGTACTCGGCCTTCTCGCGCTTTCTTCAGCATGAAACAATCATGAGGGCGATACAAACCGGGGCAAAAATTATCACTCCGTCGCATTTTACCAAAAATGAGCTGATAAAATATTATCCAAAAGTTTCAGCGGAGCGCGTATTTCCGATACATCACGGCGCTGATGAGGGAATTTTTAACCGCGCGGAAGAGTGCTCTACGATTCTCAAAAAATATGCGCTGGACTCTTTCCCCTATGTGCTTTTTTTAGGGCGCATTGAGCGCAAAAAAAATATCCTGAATCTTGTGCGCGCATTTGAAGCGGTTGCAGGTGAAATGAAAGATGTGCGCCTTGTGCTTGCAGGAGTACCCGGGATAGGGTATAGCGAAATTGCCGCGTATATACAACATTCCGCGTATGCGGGTCGGGTGGTTGAAATCGGGTTTGTTCCGAGGGAAGATGTCCCCGCACTTTTCAGCGGAGCCGCATGTTTTTTTTATGCAACTTTGTACGAAGGGTTTGGACTTGCAATTGTAGAGGCGCTTTCATGCGGCGCGCCGGTTATTGCCTCTTTGGGCGCTCCGTTTGAAGAAGTAGGGGGAGACGCGTGCGTGTATGCGGACAAAGATAATCCGCAAGATATTGCGGAAAAGATGATGAGTATTGTAGAGAATCCGCGCCTTCGGGATAATTTAAAACAAAAGGGCATGGCGCGCGCGCGCGAATTCACGTGGGCAGAATGCGCGAAAAAAACGCTGTCGGTTTTGGAAAGGTAGGGGCGTTCCGCGGAACGCCCGTATTATTATGAAAAAATATGGAACTTTCAATTTTATATTTTATTCCGCTGATTGCACTTCTTGCGGTGATTGCGCTTAAGGATTTTAAAAATGGACTGTATGTGGTGCTTGCGACGGCTCCTTTGTATTTGGCGCGGGTGAAAATTTTCGGCATTCCCTCAACATGGCTTGAGCTTGCGATATATACGCTTGCTGTTGTTTTTGTTTGTACGCATGTTGTGCCTGTAATGTTGAATAAACGCGCAGGGAACGCATATATGCGTTCCCTGCGGATGCGTTTTTCAAACATTTGTTTTGTGCAAATTTTTTTTATTGCGCTGTTTTTTCTCGGCGCGATATGTTCCGCGTTCATCGCGCCAGACAAGCGCGCGGCGTTTGGCATGCTCAAGGGCTGGTTTTTTGATCCGGTCCTGTTTTTTGTGCTGTTTATAAAAACCATGAAAAGCGCGCGCGATATATTCCGCGCAATTTTTTCGCTTTCACTGGGGATCCTTGCGCTTTCTTTCTACGGATTTTGGGAATTTGCGAACAAGCAGTTTTTAAATGACGCGCAAAGGCTTGATTCTGTATTTGAATCCCCCAATTATTTTACGATGTACGCGGTGCCAATTCTGATTCTTGCGCTCGGCACTTTTGCGTATGTGTTTCTTGTTGCGAAAAAATTCTCGTGGCGCGAGATGTTTTTAAACGACAAAGGCGGAGAATTTTCCCTGCAGCGAGGACTATCGGGCCGCAGTAAAGGGAAAGTTCTCCGCCTTTGTAATTATTTTTTCACGCAAGAGGGGAGAGAAGTTTTTGCCGTTGCGCTTTCCGTATGCGCCGGGCTTGGCGCGGTGTATCTTACTACGTCGTATGGGGGGTGGGTGGCGCTTGTGCTTGGCAGTGCGTGCCTGTGGTTTTTTTTGCCGCGATCAAAAACGAAATACGCGCTGTGCGTGCTTGGCATTGCAGTGCTTGCGCCGATTTTTTTTCTTACCTATCAGCGCACCGGATTTCGCCACGTTGACGCATTCTGGAAAGAGAAAACCGATTCTGCTTCGGCGCGCGTTATTATATGGCGCGGCGCAGGGCATCTTTTAAAAGAACATCCGTTTTTGGGCATAGGCCTTGGCGGATTTCGCGTGAAGTACAAAGAGTATAGTATGGGGCTTGATGTACCGCCCATTGAGCGCTCTGTAATTCTTCCGCATAATCTCTATTTGAATCTGTGGCTTGAAACTGGGCTTATCGGGCTTATCGGTTTTTTGGGCATGGTTGCGGTGTTTGTTTTTAAAAGCGTGAAGAATTTTTTGAAAACGAAAAATTATGCGCTCATTCTGCCTCTTGCGGCATTGGCCGCGCTTTTAGCGCACGGCATGATAGATACGCCCTATTTTAAAAACGATTTATCTCTTTTATTTTGGGTGATTTTAGGGATGATGGTTGTGCTTGAAAGAGAACAGTTATCGCAATGATCTGTAAATATCTTTTCTGCCGTCAATATCAAAAAAAATTGCAACGAGGGCAGTATGAAAATAGAAAAGAGCTCTATAGCGCCGAGTGATGCGGAATGAGTATGTATATGCAAGGCCTTTTACTTTTTTGATGTGTAAGCGCGGATTTTGCGGATTTGTTAAAAATCTGTTTTTCTGGGTAGCATAGAGGATCCTTATTTCTTGGGGTAATTTGTACAGCGATCGGTCAAAACTGTCTGTTTCTATAATGTTTATGACTTTGCAGGAGGGTATTGCTGTATTGCTTTTTCATAAGATTTTTTAATCTTTGCAGGATGTTCATAGCCTTCAATATCTTCTTCCGGAAGCAAAAAAAGACGCATATCGTTTCGTAAAAGACGAATTTCGTGAAGAATATCTTGAAGCGTAGTATCTGCGGTGTTTGTTGCAGTGTTTGTATTCATATGCGCTATTGTACGCGGTGTTGCGCGGCGCGTCAAATTTTTTTGGAACAAAGAGGGCGCTAGTAGGGGCGCGATTTATCGCGCCCTTCGCGATTTTAAAGAAAAACCCCTCTTTGTATGCATATAAAGTAAAAACTATATGCAGGAACAAAGAGGGGGTGATGCCCGGCTCCTCCTGCGCGCCTCTTGCATGGGGTTGGTGTGCCCCATGCCGTCTTTGGCGCGGTCGAGGAGACCGGTTGCCCGCCTCGTCGGCGGGCGGGTGGAAAGGTGTTACTTACAACCAATTCATTAGGAGACAAAACATGTTTAAGAACTTTGTTTCTGCCGGCTACGCCGGTGTGGTTTTTGCAATTCACGCTGTTGATACGGTCACTAGTACGGCTTAGCAACAGATGGCTAGCTGTACCTGGGTGACCATGTGTTTCAAAACCGTTTTTTCAAGGTCTTTTCTTTCGCGCACTGCCATGGAGGCGATGATGGGTGTAAAAACTTTTTCCCACGGCGGCGACGGAGGGGATGTAGTCCGCGGGTAGCAAGCTACCCGCAGGCGAAAGCCCCTCAAATTTCAGCAGA
>CAZHCQ010000076.1:0-7647 GCA_964531415.1 uncultured Gammaproteobacteria bacterium | reverse complement strand
GGGCGATTCGGTGCGATTGCGATTATTCTCTATAGTATCATGTCTCATGTGATTGCTCCAATCGGCGCGTTTCCTGCGATTGTGATAAGCATAGCAAGCTACGGCATTTTCAAAACAGCTCTGTATCTTTACGGCGCGGGCATCATAAGCTCAATCATCAACTTCGCCATTGCACGGCTCCTCGGCAGAAACTGGGTTGATCGCCTGCTTGGGCAAAAAACCTCGTATGCAATACATCAGCTTGTTGAAAACACCGGCACTTCATTGCTTATCATCGGCAGGCTGTTTGGGTTCAGCGCGTTTGAGCTTATTTCCTATGCCGCCGGGCTTACTTCTATATCTTTCTTGCACTACTTCATCATCACCATACTTTTCAGCATTCCCTCGTACGCACTCTTTCTCATATTTCCGGAAACCTCCGCAGGGAATATCAAGCTTGTGCTTCTCTACTTTGGGCTTTTAAGCATCATCGGCGGCGGACTCTTCTCACTGCTCGTTGCAACAAAAATGCGCGGAATAACAATAAAACCGCGCAGACGCACGCGTTGACTTTGCAGGCAAAATTAGGTATACATACATCTATTCACCAATTTTTTTCACCCCTTAAAGAATGCCGCCACAAAAAAACAATTCAAAAAAATTCTGATTGTTCTCTTTGTCATAGGCCTTATTTTAACCGGTATCGGGTTCTTGCAATACAAAAATGTATTTCAAAAAAAGACCGCGCTTACCTATGAATCTGCCGTTGCCGCGCGTGCTGATGTGGTACAGGAAGTAAGCGTTACGGGAAAAGTGAAAGCAGAAAAAACAATTGATCTAGCGTTTGACACAAGCGGAAAAATCGCAGAAGTGAAAGCGCACGTTGGGGATTTAGTCGCACCGGGGCAAATTTTGATAACCATGGAGCAAGCTGAACTGCTTTCACAGCTCAAACAGGCGCAGGCAAATACTGAAAGCGCAAAAGCAAAACTCCAAGAATCTCAAGCCGCAGTAGAAAAAGAACAGGCACAGCTTGACACATTAAAGCTCGGCACGCGCAAAGAAGAAATAGCGCTTCAGGAAAGCATCGTTCAGAATAAAGAAAAAGCCCTCAAAGACGCGCAAGAGAATCTGCTCAACGTAAAAAATAAAGCAAACGCAGATACGGCGAATCTGTACGCGGGCATTTCTGATATTATTCACGACGCTCTCACCAAAGCCCAAGATGCGGTTACTAAACAGGCTGATCCGTTTTTTACCGACGACGATACGCCCAATCCGCGCATTTCTTTCTCTGCCTCGAACAGCACGCTTTCAAACAGCGCAGAACGCGCGCGCGTTGCCGCTGGGAATGAACTCCGTGCAATGCAAGACAGCCTTCCAAACGCCGACAGCAAAGACTTTGCGCTCCAAGACATTGTTCTTGCGGATACAAAAAAACGGCTTGAGAACATCAGAATTCTTTTCACCGCGCTCTCTGACCTTCTCACACGCGCAATCTCGCTTGATGCAAGCACGACAAACCTCTATAGAGGGAATATTACCGCCGCGCTCACCAATATAAACTCTGCGGCAACCAGCATCAACACGCGCATACAGGCGATTGAGCTTCAAAAAACCACAAACAAAAACTCCGTTTCAATCGCGCAATCAGCTTTAAATGATGCGGAAAATGCGGTTGCAACCGCACAGCATGAACTTGTTTTGAAAAAAGCAGGCCCCACTTCAGCAGAGATTACGGCGCAGAGCGCGCAAATTAAGCAGGCGCAAGCCGCTGTTACTGCGCAGAGAGCAAACATTACACAAACAGAGGCAAGCAGTGAGCAAATAAGCGTACAAATTGCAAAAAGAGTGCTCCGCTCACCAATTTCAGCGGTTGTTACAAAACTGGACATTTCCCCAGGAGAAAATATCTCTGCAAACGAGCCTGCGGTAAGCATTATCAGCAATGTCCCATACACCATTTCAGCATATATTCCAGAAGTTGATATTGAGAAAGTGCGAATAGGCGTTGAGGCAAAAGTAACCCTGGACGCTTATGGCGACGAGGTGATCTTCTCTGCGCACGTAATGCAGATTGATCTTGCTGAAACCGTGATTGAAGGCGTTCCAACGTATAAAATTACCTTTGGCTTTCCAAAAAATTCTGCCGACAATGCCCCGCCTGAAGGCTTAAAACCAGGCATGACCGCAAACATCACCATGATTACCCAAAAACGAGAACTGGTAGTTGCAGTGCCGCAACGGGCAGTAATTATGAAGAACGGGAAAAAAATTGTGCGCGTCATAACGCCGCCAAAAACAGGAGGATCGCCGGTTGAAAGCATTACCGAGGCAGAAGTTGAAACTGGGCTTTCCGGAAGCAATGGACTGGTAGAAATTACGCGCGGCATCCAGGAAGGAAACAAAGTAGTGATATACCTGAAAGAGCAAAATCATTAACCATGGAACTCATTGAAGTAGAAAATGTAGAAAAAACGTACGGCGGCGAAGGTGCGGCAACCCCTGCACTTCGGGGTGTTTCTTTCACCATTCAACAAGGAGAGTTCGTTGCAATTATGGGGGCATCCGGTTCCGGCAAATCAACGCTTCTCCACATACTCGGGTTTTTAGACCGCCACAGCAAAGGCACGTATCGCTTCCAGGAAAAAACCATTGACGATTACTCAAAAACCGAAATTGCGCATGTCCGAAATGAAAAAATGGGGTTCGTATTTCAATCCTTTAATCTTTTAGGCAGATCATCCGTGCTTGACAATGTCAAGCTTCCTTTTTTGTATTCCAAAGTCAAAAAATCTGAATGGGAAGAGCGCGCAATAAAAGCCATAAGCGCCGTGGGGCTTTCGCACCGGATACACCACCTAACCAGCACACTTTCCGGCGGGGAAAAACAGCGCACTGCAATCGCCCGGGCGCTCATTATGAACCCGGAGATAATTTTTGCAGATGAGCCAACTGGAAACCTTGATTCACAGTCAGGCGGGGCAATCATTGATATTTTTAAAAAACTCCACGCGGAAGAAGGGCATACGATTATTCTCATCACCCATGAAAAAAACAAAGCGCAATCAGCGCACAGAATTATCACCCTTGAAGACGGCACAATAAAAAGCGATGAAAAAACATGAAAATTACTTACAGCATTAAAACAGCGCTTATCGGCCTTCGCAGTAATGTATTTCGCTCTGCGCTTACTATTTTGGGCATTGTCATCGGCATCACGTCTATTATTATTGTGATGTCAGCTGGCGCGGGAGCAAAAAAGCTCATTTTAAACCAGGTACAGGGAATTGGATCAAACATGCTCATGGTCGTGCCGGGGCAGGACCCAAAAGGACCATCAAGCTTTAGCATGTTCTTTGTTGACTCCCTCAAAGAGCGCGAGGTTACCGCGCTTCGTAATAGAGCAAACGTGCCCACCGCGCTTGATGTAACGCCATGGCAGATAGTCCCCGGTTCAATCTCCTTCAAAGGCGAAACTTTTCAGGCAACGACATTCGGCACAACCGAGCGCTTTGGCGAAGTGATGAGTTTGCATCCGGAAAAAGGCAGATTCTTTACCGAAGAGGAGGTGCGAAACCGCGCCCTGGTTGCAGTGATTGGATCAAAAGCCAAAGATGAACTTTTTCAAGATGGAGAAGCGCTTGATAAAAAAATCAAAATTAAAAATAAATCCTTTACCGTCATCGGCGTTTTCCCTCAAAAAGGACAAATGCTCTTTTTCAATGTTGACGATATGGTAGTAATCCCCTATACCGCCGCGGAAACATACCTTACGGGCAACAAGTTTTTTAATCAAATTATTGTACGCGCAGAAAGCGAGTCAGAGGTGGCGCGGACAACGGAGGATATTTCTCTCACCTTGCGCGAACTTCACCTCATCAGCAATCCAGAAAAGGACGACTTTCACATCCACACGCAAAAAGACTTGGTGGACCGCATCGGTCTTATTACGAGCATTATAACGGCGCTTCTTTCCTCAATTGCCGCAATATCCCTTGTTGTTGGAGGGATAGGCATTATGAACATCATGCTCGTGTCAGTTACGGAACGCACGAGCGAAATCGGCCTTCGCAAAGCGCTTGGCGCAACAGACGGAAATATTTTAACCCAATTTTTGCTTGAATCCATCATTCTTACAGGAATCGGCGGCATAGCAGGTGTTATTGCAGGTGCCGCATTCTCCTTTGCTATCGCGTTTGCGCTTGCACGAACGCTCAATCTTGCGTGGGCGTTCACGTTTCCGCTTTCTGCGGCGCTCTTGGGGATCGGCGTTTCCTCCGTCGTTGGGCTTATTTTTGGCATTTATCCCGCGCGCAAAGCCTCCCAAAAAAGCCCTATTGAAGCATTAAGGTATGAGTAAGGCTAGTGCAAAATAGCAAAAAAGCATGAATCCCTCCCATAAAAAGTTACTACAGCAGATCATTGCTGTTTCTGCACAAAAACGCTCTGCCTCGCACGGCAACACTTATCACGGCACGCCGCACGTGTTTTATAATGTCAACACAACGGCCAAAAGAGAGATTGCAAAGACATTTTAAAAACAGCATCTGCACCTTTCGTATGAGGAATTTATTGATCTTCTCACTGCGCTGTATGCAGGAAAATCTTACGAAGAAAAAACACTCGCCTCTCTGCTCTGTACCCAATATCCACAACACCGCGCAAAAATAATGCCCAATCACATAAATATATGGCTTGAACAATTAGAGGGATGGGCAGAGATAGACAGTTTGTGCCAACCCATCTTCAGCGCACACGATATGTTTTCGCGGTGGAACGAATGGCGCACATCTCTCAAAGCATTTTCAACATCGCCATACATCAGCAAAAAACGCGCCAGTCTCGTGCTTCTTACAAAGCCCGTACGAGAGGTGAAAGACGAACGGCTCAAAATCCTTTCCTTTGAAACTATAGAAAGATTAAAAGCAGAAAAAGATATTTTGATCACCAAAGCAATCTCATGGCTTTTAAGAGAAATGATCAAAAATTACCGAAAAGACGTAAAGAAGTATCTGAAGAAGAATCAAAATACGCTTCCTGCTCTTGCAGTTCGGGAAACAAAGAGGAAGCTAAAGACCGGGAAGAAATAGCGGTTTTCATAATTATTCAACCTCAACCTGTTTAGTGCCCGTAAGAGGAATCCGAGCCAAAGGCTGGTCACCCTCTGGGTGAGAACCTCCTTACAGAATATGCGTAAAAAAATCAAATGTCTGGTGTGTTTATTGTACCAAGTTAGAACCTATTTCCAAAACAAATAATCTCGCACGCGCGGAGTGCGTGATGGCTTGAAACTAAATCGTACGCTCGTATCGTTCCGCCACTGCCTCGCAAAGCCTCGGCAACCCCAAAGAAAAATGTCTCTTGCTTTTTTGATTTGACGGGGGTGAATTTTTTCTTGAAAAAGGAAAGGACATTTTTCTTTTTGGGGTTCTGCCCGTAAAGATATTCGGGCAGTGTGGCGGGGCTTCAATGCGGACTCGGTTTTGCCAAAACTATTTTCTGGGGATATGGATTTTCGCAAAACCTCGGCTGAATTTCCCGCCCGCAGAAAGGGGTCTGGGGAGGAATGCGCGCGGGCTTTTGGACTTTTTTCGGCTACTATAAATTAAGATTTCTGTCTTGTTCTTAACCCCTTAACATCTGCCTGTACGCGCTTGATTTCACCTAATGCTTCCATCAGCATTTTTTTCAAACCCGCATTATCATTTTCTAATTCAGCGATTTTTTTCGTATTTTGATCTGTTAATTCTTGTTGTGTTTTGGGTCGTTCTTTCACTCCTTTCTGCCCGACGCCTTCCTCTTCCAAATCTACAAAAACAACTCTTCGCTGTTCATCACTCCACGCATCATAATCTGACAGATATTTGCTCTGTGATTTCTGATATTGAACCATCGCTTCAGCCAAACCTGTTGGATTTTCTTTTAAACTACCCCATTTGGGTTCTCTTGGCGGTCTAGGTTTTACACGAGAAGGCTGCCCATAATGAACTGTGGAAATTAACCAGCTTTCTTCGGGGTCATTTTCAGTCGGACCATCTGCTACTTGCAGTTTGCCATTTGGCATTTGATTTTTTTCCACAATGACATAAAAAGTTGACTCATAATCTATTAACCATTGTGGCAAATCCTTTTTTCTTACGACAGGAGATAAAACGCCGTGCCTAAATTTAAACTCGCATGACTGATTCCAATTAGCGACATGTTCTCCTAATTCAGAACCGCTCTCTTGCGGTAAAACAAAACGACCTGGCATTCCAGCACCTTCGGGAATATCTAACTTAAAATATCTTGAGCCTTCGGCTGTATGCTTTAGTTGGCTTGTAACTTCCTCGCCTCTCGTCAGACATTACGCAATATGTGCCATTGTAAAATCTTTTCCAAAAAGGTGATTTGCCATATACATATTGGCAATACCTTTTTCATTCAATGGCATGGTTGGTTTTATGCCTTCTGGTAATTCAGCCGAGGCTCGTTGCAACTCTTCGTGAAAAGTTTTTGCTAATTCACGTTTTCGGATAATTGTATCAGCAGTTTCTTGAACCTTGGTGTATTTACCTTCCGCCAATACCTGATCTAGCTCCTCGTTTATTTCGAGAGCTTCTTCGTGCATTTGACCCATTTCCTCGGATGATGGCGTGTATCCTTCTCGCATATAATTTACTTTTTCTCAAATATTATTCCAAATGTTGGTGATAACTGTTTATCAACTTTAACGCCAATTTCTTTTAAAGTTTTTCCTTTTGAACCGACAAACGTAAGTCCTCCATCTTTGACTGCGGCAAATTCTTCTCCTCCCCAATAAGCGGAAGCAAAACCACTGTCAGAAGTATAAACTCTCATTTTTACGCCACTAACTTCTCCGTCTTCAAAAGGTATGCTGAGAATTTTTTGCAACTCTTTGTCTGCCGCCGTTTTCTTTTCCTCATCACTCGCCGTTTCTAGCCATTTTAACGCTTTATGAAATTGCTCAAATTTTTTGGTAGGGGGCAAATCAGCAGCGGAGTGTTCATCAATTGAGGCAGATGCCAAAACTAGCCAAGATTCTCGCTCCTCGTCTTTTAGCGCGCCCGGACCCATGCTATGAGCGCGCATAGTCGGCTCGCTAATTTCACCTTTTAATGCTAATTCTAAGGAAGCCGGGTCTGAACCTCGCGATATTACACGATTAGCAAACAGTGCCTCAGTGCCTTCCAACTTAAGAGCTTCGGAAACAAGATTTGCAGTCTCGTTATCTATAAGACGATTTTTTCTAGCTTCTTCTATTTTTTGACCGATTTCTTTAATAGCTTTTTCGCGCTCTATTTTTCTTTCAGCCGCGGAATAATCTTTGGCCTCACCTTTATCTACCAACTCCTTCATGCGAGAAGCTTCCTCTTGCGCTTCTTCTAGGGAGTACCTCGGCATTGATTCGTTCATATTATTTTAGTGCGTAAAAATGATTGCTAGATCATTTTTACGCCAAGTTAATGGTTAATGACTCTTTGCTTTATTTTAATGTAAAAAGTATCAAAACACAATAGCAAGGGAGTGGATAGATTTGCCGCCCGCGTATGGGTGGGCAGGACAAGGGCGGCAACAATAATTAAAATTTATATTCTTTTTTTCCGCTTTTCCGCCAGCCGAAACGAGGACGGGGCGGGAAAAAGAAGGGGTCTGGGGAAAATG
>CAZHCQ010000075.1:0-6783 GCA_964531415.1 uncultured Gammaproteobacteria bacterium | reverse complement strand
CTATCGTTTTGATCTAGGCGAGATAAATCCGCAGGAGTTTTTTTTAGATCAGGAATTTGATCTTGCCGCAATGTTTGACTCAAACCCAGAAGATCCAACAGATGAGGATGCTCAAAGAATGCTTTACGGGTTTTTGCTCGGTGATTACAATTCAAATTCTGCCGATAGGTTTAGAATATTAAATGAGTTTGAAATTACGAACAGAGAATTAAATGATCCAATGAGCATTACCGATAAACTTCCCAATGGGTATAAGATCGTATTTAAACCAAAATTCGAAGGAAAGACAGTAAAGATATTAATGGATCCAAAAGGTAAGCATATTTTTATTGAAGGCAATTTGTTAAGCCTGAGAACTATAGTAAGGTTGCTCCATGAAATCGGACATGCTGTAATTCTAGAATTATTAGAAGGACATGAGAAATTTCAAACAATAGAGGCACATGAAAAACTTGTGGTGGCCTTAATCAGAGGTGACGATCTTAGCGACGAAACATTGGCTATGTTTTTGAAAAACGAAAGAGACGCGTGGGCTTTTGCTCTGAAAAATATTCGAAAATTACTCAGAAAATCAGAAAGGGAATCGGATGGCTCTACAATTTTAGACAAAGTTGATGATTATATTCACAGGCATACTCTCAAACAAAATTCTGCGGATATTCAAAAAATGCAAGATCCCAATTTCAAAGGTCTGTTTAGCGAGGCTTTAGATAAAAAATTGAAAAGGGAAAATAGTTTTGAGGTATAGAAATATAAAAAATTCTTCATTATGTTACCTATTGCAATCAAGGCGGCGCGTGCCGCTGGAGAGATTATCATGTCCCATCTTGAGGCAGGGTCAGTGGAGGTGTATGAAAAACACGAAGGTGAAACGTACACGAATTGCGATGTTTTGTGCGAGAAGAAAATACGGGAAATTATTGGAAGGGAATTTTCTTCTCACGATTTTTTGGGAGAAGAATGCGGAAGAAGCGGAGAAAAAAGCGAGTATCTGTGGATTATTGACCCCATTGACGGCACGAATAATTTTATTGCAAGGATTCCATTTTTTGCAGTGTGCATTGCGCTTGCGGTGCGCGGCGAACTTGCGGCAAGCGTGATGTTCAACCCCATAACGAACGAACTTTTTACGAGCGAAAAAGGGAAAGGAGCATTTTTAAACGGCGTGCAGATGAGTATATCTCGCGTTCACCATCTGGAGCACGCGCTGATTGGCTTTAACGCAGGAAAAGAGGGAGAGGGTACTTTATTTTTAAACGCTTTTCATCGCCTACAGCCGAGGGCAAAGCGTACCAGAATTTTGGGGGCATCAGCGCTGGAGCTTGCGTATGTTGCCGCGGGCAAAATTGACGGGTTTATCAGCATGCATTCACATCTGTGGGATTACGCAGCCGCGGTTTTGCTTGTGCGTGAAGCAGGCGGAAGCGTTTTTAATCTGCAAGGCGAGCAATG
This sequence comes from uncultured Gammaproteobacteria bacterium, assembly GCA_964531415.1. GTDB lineage: Bacteria > Patescibacteriota > Patescibacteriia > UBA9629 > CAZHCQ01 > CAZHCQ01. The sequence goes on along the minus strand of CAZHCQ010000075.1, from coordinate 5,331 downwards.
GGGTTTTCGCGACGCTTCTGTTGTTGCCGCTCCTGCTGATCTTGCCGCCGCATTACTTGAACTTTTATGAATACTGCAATTTTCAAATCGTATGATGTCCGGGGGGTATACGGGAAAGAACTGTTTGATTGCGACGCATATCTTTTAGGAAGATCATTTGCCAAAATACTTTTTGATCGCTACGCAGTGCCGATGCAGAGTTTACGGGTTGTTGTAGGGCGCGACGCGCGCCTTTCCTCGCCCGCACTTTCCCGCGCGCTGATCAAGGGCATTACTGATTCCGGGGCACTGGTGAACGACATCGGCATTGTTTCAACGGATATTCTGTATTTTGCCTGCGGCGCATTCCGGTTTGACGGAGGGGTGGTGATCACTGCTTCGCATAATCCGCCGCAGTACAACGGGCTCAAGTTTTGTGCTCGTTTTGCCGAAGGGATGAGCGGTGAAACCGGAATTTTTGCCATGAGAGATATGATCCTAAACGGCGCTTTTTCTGATAAAAAAGTTGCAGGCGAAAAGGGGCGCGTTGAAACCCATGCAGTGCACAATCAATATATCAGCAAATGTTTAACTTTTATTGACGCGCCGAATTTGTTGCCTTTGACTATTGCGGTTGATGCGGGAAACGGCGTTGCGGGCATTAATATTTTGAAGATACAAGAAAGCCTGCCGGTGAAGTTTATTCCTTTGTTTTTTGAACCAGACGGAGAATTTCCAAATCACCCCTCTGACCCAACGCACCCTGAAAATCTTGCTGATTTAATTCAAACCGTTAAAACCGAGAAGGCTGATTTAGGCATTGCGTTTGACGGAGATGGCGATCGCGCTGTATTTATTGATGAAACAGGAAAAATTGTTGACGGCGCGTATGTGCTCTGCTTGATTGCGCGTGAATTTTTACAGCGGCGTTCAGGCGAAACGATTGTGCATTCAAGCGTGTGCAGCAGGATTGTTCCAGAAACAGTGCGCGCGTACGGCGGCACGCCGAAGGTGAGCCCTGTGGGGCATTCTCATGTGAAGAAAGTAATGCGCGATCAGGGGGCAGTGTTTGGGGGCGAGTCCATGGCCGGGCATTATTATTTTCGGGATAATTTTTTTGCAGACAGCGGGCTCATTGCCGCGCTGATTATTATGGAAATTCTCTCAAAGAGCACAATGCCCTTCAGTACGCTTGTCCTGCCGTTTCAGAAGTATGTTCGTTCAGGGCAGATCAACAGAGAGGCGGCGGATCCGCTCTCGCTGATTGCACAAATTTCACAACATTATAAAGACGGCACGCTCGCTGACTTTGACGGCGTGCGCATTGATTACCCTGATTGGTGGTTTTCTTTGCGCGCGTCCAATACCGAACCGCTTTTGAGGCTGAATGTTGAAGCAATTTCCAAAGAGCTTATGGAGCAGAAACGGGACGAGATTTTGAAATTGCTGGGAATGTAGGAGGGCGCATATTTTTTGTTGTTTGTGATATACGCATGCATTATCATAAGCTATAATGAAAATATAAAAATAGCAGAGTACATGGCACTCACAGATAAAATAAAAGAAATTTGGAGCAACTTGAGCGAACTCACTCAAAAGCTGATTTTAGGCACGGTTTTTGTTGCGGTGAGTATTTTTTTGGCGTGGCTGATGTATCGTATTTTTTTTGCTCCCTCAATTTCTCTTCCGCCAAAGCAAATTCCAGCGCCTGAAGAAACAGGCAGACTGCCTGAAGATACGAGCGGGCGTGAAGGTACTCCATCTCTCCCTTCACGCGGCACAGGCGCGCTCCCGATAGAAGCTGAATCTGTACAGTCGCGCATTGTTCCCGCGCCAATTGACGAAGTCGCAAAAGGAGGTGTTACTAAAACCAACTTAATTACTCCGCGCCCTGTTCTTGCGCCTACGTTTGCGTCAGATCAGCGGGGCTTTCATTATTACGACCCTATCACCGGAAAATTTTACCGTATTCCCGTAACCGGCGGGGCGCCTCAACCGCTTTCAGCGAAGGAGTTTCAGGGAGTTTCTAAGGTAACGTGGTCTGCTGAAGGAAACAGGTCAATTATAGAATTTCAGGACGGCGCGAATATTTTATACAATTTTGTTACTGACCGGCAGGTAACGCTTCCGAAGGAGGCGCAGGATTTTGATTTTTCAGAGCGAGGCAGTAAAATTGCCTATGAATTTGTTACTGAAAATCCGGACAAAAATTTTATTGTGGTATCGGATGACGACGGCCGCAACGCGCGGGCAGTTGAAGAGTTAAGCCCTGATCCTGATGATATGCAGGTTTTATGGGCGCCTTCAGAACAATTTGTTGCGCTGTTTCGGAAAGGGTCTGATATTAACAGCCAGAACATTTTTTTCATTGGGCAGAATTTGGAAAATTTTAAAAAGCTGGAAACAAAGGGGCGAGGATTTAAAGGCAAGTGGTCGCCCCTTGGAAATAAATTGCTCTACAGCGAATATCTTGAAGAAGAATTGTTCAGGCCGAGCCTGTTTATTGCGAATGCGCTTCCGGACACTATCGGCACGGACAACAAAGCGCTTGATGTTCCAACAACGGTGGATAAGTGCGTTTTTGATCAGGATAATATTACGGTCTACTGTGCAGTTCCTCTTTACCTGCCACAAGCTTCGGGGCAATATCCCGAGCTTTTAGAGGGCATCCCGGACGAGATTTATCAGATTAATACGCGCACCGGCCTTAAAAGAAAACTTGCAGAAATGGTTACCGCAAGCGGCGTGGGGAATTTTAGCGTACAGAGCATTCTGCTTGACCACGACGGAAAAACTCTGTATGTATTAGATGATTCAAATTTATTGAGGTCGTTAAAGATTAAAGAATAATGGCACAGATGAACCCAAGCAGTATTGCGGTTGCCATGGTAGCGGCAATGGGAGGAGTGGCACTTTTGGTATTTAGTTTTACGGTTGGTACTTCATATCAAAAAAATTTGCGTGATCTTTTTAAGGGGAATGATGCGACTGTGGCTGAAAGTCCAGTTGTGTCTGCAAACGACCCCGCTTTTGGGGCAACAAATCCTGAACTTACCATTATCGGGTATGAGGATTTTTTCTGTACTTTCTGCAAGGAAATGCAGCCGATTATTCAGAGCGCGGTTGAAAGCAATGGCGGGCGCGTGCGTTATGTATGGAAGGATTTTCCAATGAATATACTTCACCCCGGCGCATCCCGGGCGCATGAGGCGGCCCACTGCGCGAAAGATCAGGGAAAGTTTTGGGAGTACCACGATATGCTCTATGAAAAACAGGGCGCCTTAAGCGAGGCAGTGTATCAGGAAATTGCCGCAGGGCTGAACATGGATAGTAAAAAATTTCAGACATGTTTCACTTCGCGTAAATATGCGCCACGCATTGCGAACTCGGTTTCCGAAGGGGTTTCGCTCGGCATTACGGGTACGCCGTATTTTTTTATTGGCAGTCTTCGGGTGAGCGAGGCAATCAGCTCATTCGGCTTTTTGAAGCTGGTTGGCGAGGAATTGCGAAACCAGTCTGCTGGTGAGAGCACTTCACAATAAGTCATGGCTAGATAAAAATTTTAAAGCGAATTGGAGGGGCGCGCGGCCGCGCGCCCTATTTGAAAAAGTATGGCAACATCCCGCGAAGTAATTTTTGTGTGTACGAAATGCGACGCGCCATTCTCGAAGTGGTCTGGGCGTTGTTTTGAATGCGGCGCGTGGGGAACGCTCCACGAATCTTCGCGTGAAGGCGCAGAGAGAGAAAAAATGAGCGAGGAGAAAATCAAGCTTTTGGAGCATAATGCAGGGGCGCTTTCAGATTTTGATACGGTTGGGGCGCGCCCATCTGTGCGTATAAAAACAGGCATGGATGAGTTTGACCGCGTTCTTGGCGGCGGCGTGGTGCACGGTTCGCTGATGTTGATGGGCGGAGATCCCGGAATTGGAAAATCAACATTGTGCCTCCAGATTGCCGCGCTCATTGCGCGCGAAATCAAAGAGGGCGAGTGCGTGCTCTATGTGTCTTTGGAGGAATCTTTAGAGCAGGTAAAGATGCGGCTCTCTCGGGTGGGCGGCGAGGCAAAAGGGTTGCGCTACCTTGGAAACGCAGAAAGCTCTGCAATCATCGGCGCGATCATGAAGCATACGCCGCGCTTTGTGGTGGTGGATTCAATTCAAACCGTCAAAAGCCCTGATATTCCTTCAGAAGCCGGCAGTGTTGCCCAAATTAGAGCGTGCACCGTGCAGTTTTTGGAATGCGCAAAACAGTGTGGCATTCCTATTTTAATTACCGGGCACGTTACGAAAGAGGGGTATGTTGCGGGTCCGAAAATGTTGGAGCATTTGGTGGATGCGGTGATGTATCTGGAGGGAGATGAAACCCATCTGTACCGCTTACTTCGGGCGGTGAAAAATAGATTTGGCTCCCTGCACGAGGTTGGTGTTTTTGAGATGACGGAGAAAGGCCTTGTACCGGTTGTAAACCCTTCACAGCTTTTTTTAGAACAGCATACTACGGCATTGACCGGATCGTGCGTTACGGTTGTTATTGAGGGCGTACGCCCTTTTTTAATTGAGATACAGGCGCTTGTGACGCGTACAAACTTTGGTTATCCAAAGAGAACTGCGGCGGGCATTGACGTAAACCGCATTCAGTTGCTCATTGCAATTTTAAACAAGCGGGCGGGCGTGAACCTTGGCATGCACGATGTGTATATTAATGTGGTTGGCGGATACAAGGTGCGGGAGCCGAGCGTTGATCTGGCTGTTGCGGCGGCTCTGCTTTCTGCATATAAAGACGTTTCCTTGGGTAACATCGTGTGTATCGGCGAGATTGGCCTTGGCGGCGAAGTGCGCGCGGTGCCGCATATAAAACGGCGCGTAAAAGAAGCGCAAAATTTGGGATTTTCTAAAATATATCTCCCGCTTTCACTTGTTGCCGAAGCGGGCGAGAGCGTGCATTCATCTGCACTTATCGGCATTTCATCAGTGAAAGAACTGGAGCAGCATATTTTATGAGTACAGACACAGCACACATACAGCGAACGCCGCTTGCGGATCGCATGCGGCCGCATACATTGGATGATGTTTTGGGGCAGAGTGAGGTGATTGGCAGAGATTCTGCGCTTCGCAAGGCGGTTTCTGCCGGGCATGTGCCGCCGCTTATTTTGTGGGGGCCGCCAGGATCAGGGAAAACAACCATCGCGCGAATTTTGGCACGGGACGCACACGCTGAATTTCACAGTATTTCTGGGGTTTCATCCGGCGTTTCTTATCTTCGTAAAATTATAATCCAAGCGCGAGAGAATAAACCGCGCGGCGTTCAGACGGTGCTGTTTCTTGATGAAATCCATCGGTGGAACAAAGCCCA
>CAZHCQ010000074.1:0-5499 GCA_964531415.1 uncultured Gammaproteobacteria bacterium | reverse complement strand
TAACTTTTAAGGCATGTGCTCCCCGCCCGCTTGCTCGCTGCAAGCGAGCGGGCGGGTACCACTGAGCTACCTCGGCGTGTTTTATTGTTGCTGTTAAATGTCGTTTGATGTATTTTCTTCCAGCTCCAGATTTATAATATTTTTCTTTTTTTAAAGCGTCTTCTCTGCTTAAAAACGCTTCGTAATAAATCAATTTGAGTGGACGGCGATTTTTAGTTGATTGTACCTTACCAAGTACATGTTCTCGCAACCTGCTTTTTAAATCTGAAGTAAAGCCAATATACATTTTTTTGTCTTGCCAACTCAATAGCAGGTACGTGTAAAACATAACTTTTAAGGCATGTGCTCCCCGCCCGCTTGCTCGCTGCAAGCGAGCGGGCGGGTACCACTGAGCTACCTCGGCGTGGTGGGTCATTCTGGACTCGAACCAGAGACCTCGTCATTATCAGTGACGCGCTCTAACCAGCTGAGCTAATGACCCCTATTGGCAATTACTGGATAAAGATAACAAAAAACATCTGTCTTGACAAGAATGTGCAAACATACACAAGCCTGCACGGATTCAATTGACTAAACTTTTTCCTATGATATGCTTGGGTTTGCTAAAAGCATTTCATGCGAGGCACAGGAGGGTGCTTGTAAATTATTTATATGTAAAAGCGTGATTGTGCTGTATGTTTTTTGAAACATTGGCGCAATGTGGCCTTTTTTCGTCCTATGCGAACAATCTTGACTCAAAAGAGTATTTTAGTTGCAGGCGTGGCGTTAGTTTTTGGCGGGGCAGTGTTATTTGGCGGGGCAAGCTTGGCGCTTGCACGCGCAAATCACCCCCCGGTTATCACCCTACTTACTGCTCCCACAAAACTCGTTGTGGGTGAGACAGGAACATGGGAAGTACAGGCTCAAGATCGGAATCTGGAAAAACTTGCATTTCGCGTATCCTGGGGAGATGGACTAACAGAGCTCCGTGTGCCAAGCTATAGGAGGAAAGCGAGCTTTACCTATGTATATAAAGAAGCAGGTATATATACTGTTTCTTTGAGCGTTACCGATGAGCATGGGGCGCACGATGAGGTGCAGCAGATTATTGAAGTGCGCACAATTGAACAACCCACGTACGCTGAATTGGACGTTATCATGTTAAATAATGAGGTGCCGGGTAAACAGATTTTAGGGAAAACCGGAACTGGCACTGGTGCCGACGCAGAGGAGGTATCTCTTTTCATGTTGAGCGCAAACAATAATGATGTGAATCTAAAAAAGCTGGTGTTTAAAGAGATGAACGGAAACGGCCTTGCGTTAAAGCGCGTGTATCTTGCAGAGAAAACTGGCGGACGCATTATTGCGTCAACCTCGGTGATTACGAGCGGGGATACTATTACTTTTGACGGTCTTGCGGAATTGATCCAACAACATACAAGCAGGGCATTTTCTGTATTGATTGACACCAATGGCGCTACGGATCAGAGCGGCGCGCACAGCGGAGATAAGATACGGTTTCAGATTGCCGATGCGCGAACAGACATAGAGGCGAAAGACAATACTAAAAATATCTATGCGGCGCCTCTTGTGCCAAGCGGGTCAGACGGCGTTGTGATTGCAATGCCGGTAAAGCAAGGGTCTAGTACGGACATAAGCGCTATTGACGAGAAAATGATTACATTCAATGTTCTTGGATTGATGGGAAATCAATTTCGTGCGGGCAATCTTATTTTAGTGAGTGCAAATGGAAGCGGAGTGCAATGCGGCGGGAAATTAGCCCAAGGAGATGAGTATATGCTTATTACTGATGTATGGGTTGGCGATATACAAACGCTCACCGTTCGCCGCGGTTCTGCGGGCACAGCGCCTTTCCCACACCCTTCAACAAGCGATACACGTGAGTGCCAAACTTCATATCAGGCGAACACGCACGTTATTTATGCGGCGCGGATAAACGTATCAGATCCTGTATCAAAGCCTTCGGGAACGCTTATGCCGTGGACAACATTCACGCCGGTGTTTCAGTTTACGATTACCCCTGATGCACGGAGCGAAGAAGACGCGCTTTTGAACCGCGTGATTATAAACCTTGCATTGGCTGACGGCATTGGAAATGACCCTACACGAGACTGGAAAATTTCAGAGACTCGCTTGAAAAATAATGTTGGCGCGGTGATTGGAACAATTGAAGGCAGTATTTCAGACAGAACCACGCCGCTTGATTTTGGAAAGCAGATTCCTCTGAATGAATTTATTTCAGGAGGTGGCGAAACATTCACGGTTGAAGTTACTGTTTCGGGTACGGTTGGCGATAGCGGAACAGACGTATTACAGATGGCAATTCCAAATTTTGGTGCAATAGCCCCGCAGGGTACTATTTCACCTGGCGCAGTGAGGTGGAGCGATTCAATAAGCAAGGAAATTCAGTGGATTGTAGATTCTGCAGGCCACGCTTTAAAGCCAGTTGAAGGTGGACTGTTTCAGAAAAGCGCCAGTTAAAAGCATTTCATGCGAGGCACATGACGCACGCTCACGCAACTGCAATTACCAAACAAAATACAGCTTCCTATAATGCAATCGCGCAGAGTTTTGATGTGTCGCGAAATCGTATATGGAACGAGCTTGTGAGCTTCAAAGGGGAAATGAATATCAGGGCGGGGGTCAAAGTGCTTGATGCCGGCTGCGGAAACGGCAGGCTGGTAGATCTGTTTGAGGCAGACGAGGTGTGCTATCACGGTGTAGATACGAGCGAAAAATTGTTAGCGTGTGCGCGCGAGCGAGCAAAAAAGCGCGGGGTGAGTGCCAAATTTCAGGAGGCAGACGTGTGCGAGCTTCCGTATACGGATAATTATTTTGAATATGTTTTTTGTGTTGCGGTTTTGCATCATCTTCAAAGCCCTGCTTTGCGGCTGAAAGCAATGCGCGAATTTGCAAGGGTGCTTGCGCCATCAGGGAAGCTGTTTATGACGAACTGGAACCTTTGGCGTTTGACGGTACAAGGAAAGAGCGTGTGGAAATATATGTTTTCAAAAAAACGATATGGCGCGTTCAAGAGGCGAGGATTACAAGATGTGATGACTGAATTTGGTGATAAAAACACGCCGCTTTATTATTACGCGTTTCGTTTAGGGGATCTTCGCCGTTTGGCAAAACAGGCCGGATTTTCTCTTGAGAAGGATATGTACGTGAAACAGGGCTCGCGCGCGCATTGGTGGAATGCACGAAACAGCATGCTGACGGCAAAGAAGCGCTCTTGTTAAATTTGTACTATAATAAAGAGAGTATAAAAATTTCAATTTTTAAGTCTTCTTCCACGCCACGCGGGGATGGGGCTATGCTCTAATGACTATGAAAAAAAAATGTTTTGTAGCCGCGATCACCGCAACGACGCTTGCAATCTTGTTGTTTTTTGCTCCGAGCGCTCGCGCCGGCCTTGAAATGAATTTAGATGATATCACTGTGCCGAAAGGAAAAGTAATTGAAAAAATATTTTGGGCGTATGGAAAAGACGTTCAGCTGAACGGAACATTTGAAGATGATGTTATTGTAACGGCTCAAAAAATTACGGTGAATGGGGCAATTAAAGGCGATTTGATTGCTATGAGCACGGCAGATATTATTATCAATGGAAGCGTTGAGGGGAATGTGCGCGGCGCCGCTGGAAAAACCATACTGATTAACAATACAATAGGCAAGAATATTACTTTGATTGCAAAGCATCTGATTCTTGCGCAAGGCGGATCGGTTGAAGGAAGCATTTATTATATCGGGCAAAACATGGAGCTCAAGGGGAATATTCAAGGAGAGGTGGGCGGGGCGAGCGATGCGGTAGTAATTGACGGCGAGATCGGAGAGGGCGTACGCCTGACGACTGATTTATTAACGCTTGGCAAAAATGCTGTTATTGACGGCGATTTGCATTATGATGCTCCGCAAAAAGTGACGATTCAAGACGGAGCCGTTGTAAATGGAGGAGTGTTTTATACCTTTCATGAGGTGCAAACGCACAAGGGCGTATTCAGAAATTTGTTTACTTTTTGGAAAATTGTATTTTTCTTTGGAGCTATTGCTGTGGGGCTTGTGTTGATTTGGTTGTATGGATCTCTGTTGCATGAGGTGAACGAAGAACTCATCAAAAATCCATATAAATGTTTGTTTTATGGATTTTTGATTTACGTAGCTCTTCCCTCTGCCGCGATTGTTTTGGTACTCACCATCATCGGGGTGCCGTTGAGCATATTGTTGATGCTGATGTGGGGCATCGGCATGTATATCGCATGGATTGTTGCGGGCATTGCCGCCGGCGAATACATTGGCAGTATGGTTTCTTCGCGCACACGGAATAATGAAAAAGCTTTAAAAAAACAGTCAGCCATTATGAGCCTTGTGGTGGGCATGGTGTTGATTCATATTTTGTCGGCTTTGCCCTATGTTGGGCTTGTGGTGTCTTTTCTTGCCGTGATATGGGGAATGGGGGGTTTGTGGATTGTAAAGGCTCGCCTTTTAAAACGCCTGCGGCAATCGTGAACACATGAACCATCGTAAAAAAAAGAATGTGGTTGTACTCTGCGCTGGTACTGGGGGATCCCAGCTTTTGAGCGCACTGAAAACGTATCACGTGAATCTTTCTGCAGTGGTCAATGTTACCGATAACGGGGGCGCGAGCAAAGAGATTCGGGAGGCGCTCTCTCTGCCCCAGCCTGGAGATTCACGAAAATGCATGGAAGCGCTTTTTTCAAAAAGCGCCGGGTCCATGAACCGTGCGGTACAGAATCTCTTTTCCTATCGGTTTGAAAAAGGTGCTTTGAAGGGGTTAAGCCTGGGAAATCTCATGCTCGCGGCGTTTGCAGAACAGGATCCGCGCCATAGGCTTTCTCGCGGAATTGCGCGCGCGAGCAAATTACTTTCTTTAAGCGGAGAGGTGATTCCAGTAACCGATGAGAGCAGGCAGATTTGTGCGCGCTGTATTGACGGCACAATTGTGCACGGAGAATGGGAAATTATGAGCCGAAGCCCGCGCGTGAAAATTGCAGAAGTTTTTTTAAACAAGCGGGCAAAGGCTGTTTCTGCGGCGTTAGAGGCAGTACAAAAAGCAGAGGTACTCTTTATTGCGCCCGGGTCGCTTTATACCGGGATTATTCCCTTATTTCTGATGGGCGGCATGAAAAGCGCATTGCGTAAAAGCCGCGCGAAAAAAATATGGGTGGCAAATGTGCTCTCCCAGCCCGGGCTTACCGATGGAATGACTATCACCCACCATCTTTTTGAAATTGAAAAGTACGCTGAAGTTGTGCTTGACGCCGTTGTGCTCCATACCGGATCCATATCGCATGTGCTGTTGCGGCATTACAGAAAATTTGGCGCGCGAGTGTTAGAGGAAGGGGATATTCCAGCACGCATCAAGGCGGTGCGGGCAGATTGCATTGAGTCTCGTACTTCTCGTTCTGCTCGTACCGAACGGGATCGCGGCAAAAATTTTGAAAAATGGAAGCAATGGAGCCACCTTGTGCGGCATGA
>CAZHCQ010000073.1:0-14948 GCA_964531415.1 uncultured Gammaproteobacteria bacterium | reverse complement strand
AATCTCATTCACTACTTTGTCAACGCGGGCGCGCACTTCGGAAGAAAGCGTTGCAGGCTTTTTGCAGTGCTCGCAAAGCACGCGAACAAGCCTCTGGCCAATCACCGTATTTAACGCGGGCGCGAGCAAAAAGTTCTTTACTCCAAGCGCGAGAAGCCGCGGAATTGCCCCAGATGCGTCATTCGTGTGCAGTGTGGAAATCACGAGGTGTCCAGTGAGCGAAGCATTGACGGCAGTTTCTGCGGTTTCAAAATCCCGGATTTCTCCAACCAGTACCACATCCGGATCCTGCCGCAAAATTGACTTCAGCCCAACTGCAAAACTATACCCGCTTTTTTCGTTGACTTGGCTTTGGTTCATGCCTTCTATTTTATACTCAATCGGATCTTCAAGCGTTACAATTTTAATCTTGCCGCTGTTGAGGCGGTGCACCATGCTATAGAGCGTTGTCGTTTTTCCCGAACCGGTTGGGCCTGTTGTTAAAATCATGCCGTTCGGCCGGTAAATTTCCCGCATCAAATCTGCGAGCGCCTGCCCGCGTATCCCCAAAGCCTCAAACGGTATGCCAATGCTCTTTGCGTACAATAACCGCAACACCACGCTCTCCCCATGGGCAATCGGCAGTACTGCCACGCGAACATCAAGTTTTTCTTTCTGTATAAAAATGCTAAACCGCCCGTCTTGCGGAACATTTTCAACATTAATTTTTAAATGAGCCAGAAGCTTAATGCGCGGCGCCAATTTTTTCCATATTTCGCGCTCAAACGTAACCGCATTCTGCAAAACACCGTCAATGCGGAACCGCACGAGCACACGGTTCTCTTCCGGCTCAACATGAATATCAGACGCATTTATTTTAATGGCGGTTGCAAGAATTGCCGTAAATACGTCGGTAAGCGATACTTTATGAATCATCTCCGGCAAATGCTGAAGGCTTTTAATTTCCCTCTGAAATCGGAGCACATCCTCCTCGCTAATTTCAACAGTTCCCTGACGGCGCACCATGCGTGGAATTTGTTCATATAATTTAAACGCCTGCTCAAAACTATGCATGGACATGAGCGCAACTTCACTATCCACCCCATACGTATTTGAAATCTCCTGAAAAAACTTTTTGATCCGTTCATCTTCCGGCGCAATTGCGGCTACCCGGAGCGTCTTACCTGTCTTTGCGTAGGCAATCACTTTGTATTTCCACGCGTGCGCGCGCGAAATCATGCCTAAAATATCGGGGTTAATAGACACACCCGCTAAATTAGCGTACCGTATTTTTAATGCCCCTGCCTGAAACACTGTGTCCTGTTCAATCTGTTTCAGCTCCATCTCATGCATTTTCGCGTTCAGCTGTTCAGAGGCTTCGCCGTGGGCAACTACAGGCATTTTCTTTGTGTTGAGAGAAGATAGGGTCACGTTCATTATGGAGGGGAACAAAAATCTTTGTTCCCTGCTACGTATACAACCGCTGTTTAATGCTCTCAATTTGCTGGCGAAGACGATCGTCTTCATGCATTTGCCTCTCTATCTTTTTACACGCGTGCATCGCGGTTGTGTGATCGCGCCCGCCAATATCATTGCCAATCAAAGGGTAAGAACTGCCAAGCTCTTCCCTCAAAATATACATGATAACCTGCCGCGGCAAAACTAGCTCGCGTTTGCGGCTTGCGCCCACAAGATCATCAATGTGAATTTCGTAATACTCTGATACCACTTTAATCACCTGGCGTGAATTGATTGCGCCCTGCGACGGATTTGCAAACACGTTTGATAAAATCTTTTTTGTGATTTCAAGAGTCAGTTCTTCGCGATGCAGCTGATTCCATGCAATGATCTTATTGAGCGCTCCCTCCAGCTCGCGGATATTATTCTTTACCTGCCCCGCAAGATAGTACAAAATTTCATCGTTCAAGCGAATTTCCTTTCTTCCCTCGCATTTACTCTTTAAAATTGCAAGCCTCGTTTCCAAATCTGGAATGCTTACATCAGCAATCATTCCCCACTCAAACCGTGAGATAAGCCGATCTTGAAGCTCAGAAAGCATTTTTGGAGGACGGTCAGACGTAATCACAATTTGGCTGTTCCGCTGATGGAGCGCCTCAAACGTGTGGAAAAATTCATCCTGCGTTTTTTCCTTATTCAACATGAATTGTACGTCGTCTACCAAAAGCACGTCAACGCTTCTATAAAATTCGCGGAATTCCTGAAATGTACCGTGCTTTGCGGCACGCACGTAATCATTCGTAAATTTTTCAAAATTGACATACAAAATGGAAGCATGATCCGACTTCACTTTAATATGGTTGCCAATCGCCTGAATCAGATGTGTTTTTCCAAGCCCCACGCCGCCGTATAAAAAGAGCGGGTTATACCGCACCCCCGGGCTTTCCGCGACCGCCATGCTTGCGGCATGCGCAAGCTCGTTCCCGGAACCAACAACAAAACGGCAAAACGTATACTTTTCATTTAGCGTATGGTTATGAATATGATCTTCGCGGGATCCTGCAACGTCTGTCTTTTTCCACTCCGCCGCTTCTTGCTTGCGTCCGGCTTCCTCCTCTCTTCGCCGTTCTCCTTTTTCTTCTGTTTTTTTATCGGCGCTCTCTTTTGTTTCAATTTTAAAACAAACTTTTCTTACTTTATTTAACGTAATATGCGCAAACGCTTTGGCGATCAGTTTGGTATATTTCTTTTCAAGCCATGATTTTGTAAACACGTTCGGCACCCCAACAACCACATCAGTATCGCCGTCGTAGCCTGAAATAAAGGTATCCCGAAACCATGTAGTAAAATTTGCCTTGCTGATCGTCAGCTCAAGCTCTCCGAGTACGGCTTGCCAAAGTTGGTCATTTGTCATTGAAGTGTAGGCATTAAGAAAATTTCAAATTTCCCATAAATCAACTCTTTATGATGTATGCTAACACATAAAAATTTATCATCAAACTCCCCTTGTTTGCAAATGTTCTGAATAACCGGTGGATTACGTGGGGACTATTGTAAAATCGCCTGCTTTTTGTTAAGGTAACTCGTAGTTTATTAAGATACTATGAAACTCTATGGCGCTTCCATCACAAAAGCGAACCAGGTCCTCTAAAAAAACACGGGCGTCCCATTTTGCCTTAAAAAAGGCAACGCTCATTGCGTGCAAAAAGTGCAAGAAAAAAATCTTTCTGCACCATGCCTGCCCTTTTTGCGGCACCTATAAAGGGAAATCCACTTAAACCATGTCCAATCGGCACCTCTCCCGTTCAGTTGTTTTACAAACTCTTTATGAATGGGATTTTAGAAAATCTAACGGCAGGCATGCCAGCCCCGAGGAACTCCTTGCCAAAAATATTCAAGAATTTGCAGCTGGTTTTCAAGATGAAGGCTTTGCGCATTTTTTAACCACTGGAATTTTCAAGCAAAGAGAAAAAATTGATGCGTACATCAAACGGTACGCCCCGGAGTGGCCTCTTGAAAAAATTGCGCTCATAGATAAAAATGTTTTGCGCATCGGTATTTTTGAATTGTTTTTTTCACATCACGTGCCGAGTAAGGTTGCAATCAACGAGGCGATTGAGCTTGGCAAGCGCTTTGGCGGCGAGGCAACCGGAAAATTTATCAACGGCGTGCTCGGCGCGCTGTATAAAGCAGAAATCGCAGGAAAAGAATAGCGCGCACACACCGCGAGTATGCCTGAACAAACACCGCACGCCGACACTTTATAAGCCCTCCCTTACCCAATGACTCATCATGCGAAAAGATTTTTCACTGCTTGAAAAAAAACTCGGCTTTTCATTCAAGAACAAGGACATTCTCACTCAAGCGCTTGTGCATCGTTCCTTTTTAAACGAGCATCCGTCATTTCACCTTGGGCATAACGAACGGCTGGAATTTTTGGGAGATGCGGTACTGGAGCTGATTGTTACAGAGCACCTCTATAACAACCTGCCGGACCTTGCCGAAGGCGACATGACAAATATTCGCGCGAGTTTGGTCAACTCACAAAGGCTTGCTGAAACAGGCAAAGAACTCGGCCTTGATAAATTCCTTTTTTTGAGCAAGGGCGAAACAAAAGACACAAACAAAAAAGCAAAGCAGTATATTCTTGCAAACGCATTTGAGGCCGTCATTGGCGCGCTGTTTCTTGATCTTGGGTATGCGTGCGCAAAAAAATTTGTTGCCGCGCACCTGCTTTCTAAATTACAATATATTCTAGATAACAGCCTCTACAACGACCCTAAAACGCAATTTCAAGAGATCGCGCAAGAAAAAGAAAATGTAACGCCCTCATATAAAGTTATTGAAGAATCCGGCCCGGATCATGCAAAGCAATTTGTGGTTGGCGTTTATTTACACGAAACGCTCATTGCAACCGGATCTGGAACAAGCAAGCAGGAAGCGCAAATACGCTCTGCGGAAAACGCGCTCAAGGCAAAACAGTGGAGCACGCACTCGCCCTAACTCACCTAAAACTGTGCATCTGAAAAAGCTGGAAATTATCGGGTTTAAATCCTTCGCAAAGAAGACAGTGTTTGAGTTTGAAGCGGGCAGCAAAAATGGCCAGGGCATTACCGCAATTGTGGGGCCAAACGGTTCAGGCAAGTCCAACATTTCAGACGCAATCAGATGGGTATTAGGCGAGCAAAGCTTAAAGCTCCTGCGCGGGAGAGCTTCGGAAGATGTCATCTTTTCCGGATCCTCAACGCACAAGCGGTTAAACTTCGCAGAGGTAACGCTTGTGCTCAACAATGAAGACAAGCATGCCCCGATTGACTATATCCACCTCGCGCTTTCGCGAAAACTCTACCGCAACGGGACAAGCGAATACCTCATGAATAATGTGACCGTGCGGAGAGAGGACGTTATTCTCCTGCTTGCGCAGTGTAACATTGCAGTCAAAAATTATGCGGTCATCGGCCAAGGCATGATTGACCAGGTTATTCAAGCAACCGCATTTGACCGCAAAGATTTTTTTGATGAAGCAACCGGGGTAAAAGAATTCCAAATCAAAAAACACAAAGCGCAAAACCGCCTCCTTACCACTACGCGGCACCTTGAAGAAACAGCCCTGCTTTTACATGAATTAAAACCGCGGCTTGCCTATCTTGAAAAGCAGTTTAAAAAATACAATGAACGGGAACGGCTCATGACAGAGCTCCATACCCTCCAACTGGATTACTACGGAGGCAAGTGGTTTGAGGTCACTAATCGCGCGCAAGAAAAATCCCTAGAGAGGGACCTCTTGCGCGCGCAATCCGAGGAAATCGCCGCAAAACGAGCGTCTTTGCAAAAAGAATTTGAAACTGTTTCTGCCTTTTCCTCAAGCGAAGAAGAATATCAAAAACTCCAATCCCGTTTCAAAGAAATTTCTCTGCGCAAAGCAAGCCTCCTCCAAGAACAGCTCCGCACAAGCGCCGAGCTTGAAACCGCATACGAGGCAAAGGGCTTTGCTGATATGGCATGGATTCATCATCGCGCCGAGGAGCTGAAAACAGCGCTTAGCTATTGTGAAAACCGCGAAAGAGAGCTTGGGGAACGCGCACAGTCCTTGCGCCGCACACGCGATCAGAAAGAAAAAGAAAAACACACGCTTTTTCCCGCCCTTGATGCAGCCAAGGCAGAGCTCGCTAAAATGAAACAACAGCTTTCAGAACGAACAAGTACGCTTGATATGCGGAAAGAGCTCGGTGAAATTATTGAGATGCAGACCGCTCTGATTGCTTCAATCAGAGCACAGAAACCATTTGCGATAATTGCAGATGCGAGCGAAGAAATCCGCAACAAAACAGTGGCTCTTTCGGAGCGCATGAGCGAATCAGGCAATCTGCACGTGCAGGCAAAAATGAAAATCATGGAAGAACAAATCCATACGCTCGCTCTGCAAAAAGAAGAAAAACTCTATGAACAAAACGAGCTGTCGTTTCAGCTCACTGTTACTGAAGAAAAGCGCGAACTTGCACAAAATGAAATGCAGCGGATCGCCAAAGAACGCGACGACCTCATTTTCAAAAGCGAAAAACACGCACAAGAAAATGCGCATGAGCTGGAAAAACAATTGAGAGACAAACTCGCCCGACTCGCTGTTTCGCTGGAAGAGGCAGAAACACAGGCCTCACTTGTGTCAAAAAAAATTCAGCTTTTTAACCAAAAACAAGAAGATCACAACGCGCTCGTTCGCTCGCTCCACAATGAGCGAGATGCTCTGCAGGCGCAATTAAATCACATCAATAATTTTTTAAGCGCGGTCAATATTGATTTGGCAAAACTGGAAACGCAAACGGAAAATTTGCGCCACGAAATTGACAACGAAACCGAAAGCCCGCTTCGCGGCGCAATCTATGCCACATCCGCGCCAAAAGCCCCGCCGCAATTTTTGCTTATACTCAAAATCAAAAAAACGCTTGAATTTATTGGCGGCATAGACACAACCGTTACCCAAGAATACCATGAATGCAAAGAGCGCTTTACGTTTTTGAGCACCCAGTCCGAGGACCTATCCTCTGCGGTGCAAAGCCTCCAAAAAATTGTCGTCCAGCTTGAAAAGAAAATAGACCTCCAGTTTCATAAAAATTTTGCGCTGATCAATAAAAATTTCTCCCATTATTTTCAAATTCTGTTTCGCGGCGGCGCCGCAGAACTCAAACAAATTGAAGAGCCTGACAGTGCGCACACCGCGCTCGCCCCGCAAGCAGAGGAGGATGGCGAGCTTGAATCCCCTGACCAACAAGGCACAAAACAGGGAGTGGAAATTTTCGCCTGTCCGCCGGGCAAAAAAATTCAAAGCATTGCGCTTCTTTCGGGGGGAGAAAAATCGCTCGTTTCCATTGCACTCATCTGCGCAATCATTGCCGCGAATCCGCCGCCGTTTGTGCTATTTGATGAAGTTGATGCCGCTCTTGATGAAGCAAATTCTCACCGCTTTACAGAAATCATCGCCGAGCTTGCCCACAAAACGCAGTTCATTGCGATTACGCATAATCGTGCTACTATGGAAAAGGCGGATATCCTTTATGGCGTAACCATGAAAAGCGACGGCATTTCTAATCTGTTTTCCTTAAAAATTGAAGACGCAGCCAGCGCGTATAATAAAAAAGGTCTTGAGCATGAATCTGTAGACAAGAGAATTATTCAGAGAAATTTTTCAGTAAAACCCGCTCAAGGCGAGAACCGAAAAAAATCCCCCCAATAATCCCCGTGCTTGTCGTGTCTACAGATTCTTACCCAAGACCACTGCTTTTCCCAACAAAGCTTTTTAAGATAGCATGGAATGCACTATGTTGTCAAGGGCTTTATTAAGAGCAATCGCTTTTAACGCACATTAGTATAATAACAGAGGAAAACAAACAAAGGGAAGTTGAAAGTCCGTGCATATAGTGTGGGAAAACTTATGCTGTATTTAAAATTCTGCTCTCTATAGGTATATTCCCTGTGTAAAACCTTACGCACTTACGTTATATATGACGAGAATTGTCTCACCAACTTACCATGACGGTGCCCCGCAAGAGCAAATGAACGAAAATATCCTGCGCCCTACCGAACTTGCGCATTTCATCGGCCAAAAAAGCGTGAAGGAAAATCTCTCTATTCTCCTTGGTGCCGCCAAAAAACGCCGCGAGCCTGTAGAACATATTCTCTTCTATGGGCCTCCGGGGCTTGGCAAAACAACGCTTGCGCACATTATTTCTAAAGAAATGGGCGCACACATTCAAACATCCTCTGGCCCTGCGATTGAAAAAATAGGTGATCTTGCGGCAATCCTGACCAACCTGCAAGAGGGCGATATTCTTTTTATTGACGAAATCCACCGGCTCAACGCGTCGCTTGAAGAAATTTTATACCCTGCCATGGAGGATTACAAACTTGACCTCATTGTCGGGCAAGGCCCTTCAGCAAAGATTATTCAAATTAACCTGCCGCGCTTCACGCTTATCGGGGCAACAACGCGCATGAGCCTTTTGGCCTCCCCCCTTCGGGATCGTTTTGGCGCCGTATATCATCTCAATTTTTATGAAGATGAAGATTTAACGCACATTATACGGCGATCCTCGCATATTATGAATATTGATATAGAAGAGATCGCAATGCAGGAGATTGCAGGCAGATCCCGCAAAACGCCCCGCATTGCAAACCGAATACTGCGGCGCGTACGAGATTTCGCCCAAATGAAAGGGAACGGCCATATCACGCATACGCTCTCAAAAGATGCGCTCTCGCTCATGGGCGTTGACCAGTTCGGCCTTGATGCCATTGACCGCACCATACTTGAGATTATTGTTCAAAAATTTCGAGGCGGCCCGGTTGGCCTTGCGACGATTGCGGCCGCATCAGGCGAAGATGAAAGCACGATTGAAGATATCTATGAGCCTTTCTTAATGCAGATCGGGTTTTTGGACCGCACCCCCCGCGGCAGAATTGCGACCAAAGACGCATTTGAACACCTCGGCGCGCCGTATCTGAATGCGTTATTCTGATAGAGGGGGAGAGTCAAGAGTTGCACTATCCAAACTCTGCACAACAGGAACGTCTTCGGAAGGCACACGAGGCGCCTCAACTGGCGCAACATCTTCTTTTACGCTCTCCTCTTTTTGCTCTTCTTTCTTTTGCTCGCTCCATTCGCCAAGCGCTTTGATAGAAAGCCCAATCCGATGATCTTCAGGAGCGAGTTCAATAATTCTAAACTCACGATCTTCCCCTACTTTCACAATTTTATGTGGATCTTCCACTTTATGGTCAGCCAGTTCGGAAATGTGCGCAAGCCCCTGCAAGCCGTTTCCAATATCAATAAATGCCCCAAAAGGATTAATTTTACTCACCGTACCTGTGATAACCTGCCCAACGCGATAGGTGCTTGCCACGCTCGCCCAGGGATCCGCACTTAAGCGCTTCAGCGACAAAAATACCTTTGTTCCGTCAATTTCCAGAATTTGTGCTTTGAGCTTATCCCCAAGCGACACCACGTCATGCGGGTCATCAACCTTTCTCCATGAAAGCTCTGAAATATGAATCAATCCCTCAAGATCATCCTGAAACCCGATAAATACCCCGAAATTTGCGATCGCCTTCACCTCACCCTCAACAATGTCTCCTTTACTGCACTGCGCGAGCTTCTCTTTTTGATGATCTTCCCACGCGGCTTTTTCTGATACAATGACCTTTAAATCATCTTGGTCAACAGTAATTACTTTTACTTTAAATGTTTTTCCAACAAATCTCTTCAAAGCCTTGAGAATTCTATTTTTGTCCCCTCCTTCAACGCGAGGATAATGCTCCGAGCTTAACTGGGAAACAGGCAAAAACCCGACCATGCCCTTTACCTTCAGAAGCAAGCCGCCTTTATTTACTTCGTCAATCTTCACGTCAATAACATCCTGCTTTTCGTAGAGCTCAAGAATGTCGCTCCATGCTTTTTCTTCACCAAATTCGCGCAAAGAAAGCTCTACTTGGCCGCGCTCATTTTCTGTATCAAGAACTTTTGCGGTGATCTTCTGCCCAACCTGCAGAGCATCGTACTCTCCAGAAATATCTTTCAGCTCTCGGCCGCGAATGACGCCAACCGAAAAGCCGTCCAGATCAACCAACACCTCATTCTTGGACACAAATACAACGGTACCACTCACCTCCTCCCCTATAATGGGGACATGAGGGAGGTGAGTTTTAAGCAACTGGCCAAATTCAGTTCCGTTATTCAATTCCTCCTCTGCGGTAATATTCGTCATAAAAATTCGGGGCATCATCCCGTTCAAGCGTACACATCCCACATACAAACGGAGGATTACACGCTTAAAGCATGTTAACCTGCCGCAACACCCCAACGCGTGCGGCAAAGTGACGGCATTGTTTTTTTAATCAAACAATCGCCTTGATAAAAAATATTGCGAAGAAAAAATCCGTGGCAATGCCCTACTTTCGCACCAAAAGGCACTATCATCGGGGCTGGCAGGCTTGACTTCTGTGTTCGGAATGGGAACAGGTATTTCCCTACCGCTAGAATTGCCACGAAATCTCTCCCCACAAGTCTGATGTTCTTAAAATTATGCACCATGTTGATTCGCACCCACAAACCTTCCTGTTGATCAATAACGAAAAAGGTTCTTGTGGTTATTGGTAATCGGTCAATTAGTACTCCTCTGCTCAACGCGTTGCCGCGCTTACACATAGAGCCTATCAAACTCATAGTCTTTGAGTGACCTCAAACGATACCTAATCTTGAAGACGGCTTCATGCTTAGATGCTTTCAGCATTTATCCGCACCGAACGTAGCTACCCAGCAATGCCCTTGGTAGAACAACTGGCACACTAGAGGTTCGTCCTTTCCGGTCCTCTCGTACTAGGAAAGAGCCTTCTCAAGTATCTTCTCCCGATTTTTACATCGGAATTACGCCCACAGCAGATAGGAGACCGAACTGTCTCGCGACGTTCTGAACCCAGCTCACGTACCGCTTTAATTGGCGAACAGCCAAACCCTTGGGAGCTTCTCCACCCCCAGGATGCGATGAGCCGACATCGAGGTGCCAAACCGGGCCGTCGATGTGAACTCTTGGGCCCGATCAGCCTGTTATCCCCGGAGTAACTTTTATCCGTTGAGCTTCCGCCGTCCTACTTCGCACGGTCGGATCACTAAGTTCTGCTTTCGCAACAGCGCGGGTCGTCGCCCTTGCTGTAAAGCTGGCTTAAGCCTTTGCACGTCCAGTCCCGTTTCCATCGGGACTAAGCCAACCTTAGTAAACGCCTCCGTTACATTTTGGGAGGCAACCGCCCCAGTTAAACTACCCACCGAATACTGTCCCTCCGCCGGATTCACGGCAAGAGGTTAGAGATAAAACAACACAAGGGTGGTATTTCACTGACGACTCAATCCCAACCGGAGTCGGAATTTCAAAGTCTCCCACCTATGCTAAGCATGTGGAGCCTTACATCAATATCAAGTTGTAGTAAAGCTTCACGGGGTCTTTTCGTCTAGCTGCGGGTATGTCGCATCTTCACGACACTTGCAATTTCGCCGAGTCCCTTGTTGAGACAGTCTCCAGACCGTTACCCCATTCGTGCAGGTCGTAACTTACACGACAAGGAATTTCGCTACCTTAGGACGATTATAGTTATCGCCGGCGTTCATCCGCGCTTCAGTTCAGGGCGTTAACCCATCCCCTTAACGTTCGGACACTGGCCAGGGGTCAGTCCCTATACCTCTTCTTACGAATTGAGCAGGGACCTACGTTTTTGGTAAACAGTCGCCTGGAGTCATTCGCTGCGCCCCAACGTAACGTCGGGGAAGCCTTATTGCTAACTTACGGCTGCTATTTTGCCTAGTTCCTAAACAAGGGTTCTCTCGTACACCTTAGAATTCTCTTCCCACTCACCTGTGTTGGTTTGCGGTACGGATACAATACCCTTAACGAATTATGGTTTTTCTTGGCATCTCTCAAGCTCAAGTTCACTCGGTCCGAAGACGTTGTTTCCTCCGCCGATGAGGCGGAACGCACATAGCCATAGCGCGCTTGAACCACCTAAGATACGTCACCATAACCCAAAAGTATTGCAGGGCAGGAATATTAACCTGCTGTCCATCGACTACGCTTTTCAGCCTCGCCTTAGGCCCGCCTAACCCTGAGACGATAATCGTTGCCCAGGAAACCTTGAGTTTTCGGTGGACGGGATTTTCACCCGTCTTTTTGCTACTTATGCCAACATTCTCTCTTCTATGCCCTCCACCGCACCTCACGGATACAGCTTCAGTCGAGCATAGAATGCTCCTCTACCTCCCCTCAACAAATGTTGAGAGAACCGCAAATTCGGTATCCGACTTAGCCCCGATACATTTTCGGCGCACAGAAACTCGACCAGTGAGCTATTACGCTTTCTTTAAAGGATGGCTGCTTCTAAGCCAACCTCCTGGTTGTTTGAGTTGCCGCACTACCTTTGACACTTAGCCGGAATTTAGGGACCTTATGTGGCGGTCTGGGATGTTCCCCTTTAGCGCCATGGAGCTTCGCCCCCACGTGCTGACTCCCAAGTTATTAACTCTCTGGCATTCGGAGTTTGATTGGAAATGGTACCGGTAAAGGCCCAATTCCATCCAGTGCTCTACCCCAGAGAGGAACACTTGAGGCTAGTCCTAAAACTATTTCGAGGAGAACCAGCTATTGCCGAGTTCGATTGGAATTTCTCCCCTAACCACAGGTCATCCCCCAGTGTTGTACGGCTGGTGGGTTCGGGCCTCCCCCTGGTTTTACCCAGAGCTCACCCTGCCCATGGCTAGCTCACTCGGTTTCGGGTCTTGTTCGTGCTACCTATCAATCTTAACTTTTTGAACTGTTCGCTCCGTTAAAGGAGCGAACCTCCAAAAAATCAAGAGAGATAACGGGCAGTTAACCCTCGCTTTCACTACGTCTTCGTCCGCGCACGGACTTAAACAAAGCAACACGAACAAACTCGTTGGCTCATTCTTCAATAGGAACACTGTCACCCGCCCATCTTTTCTCACTTTTTTGTTCATTTTGATGAAGCAAGAATATATAGCTTTAAGAGGACTATATAAAAAATGAAAAAAGATGAGCGGGCTCCAGCTCCTTGTAGGCATACGGTTTCAGATACTATTTCATTCCCCTCACCGGGGTGCTTTTCACCTTTCCCTCACGGTACTCGTTCACTATCGATCTTAAGAAGTATTTAGTCTTAGGTTATAGTCAACCCATCTTCCTACGGGATTTCACGAGTCCCATAGTACTCGAGAACAGATATCACAAAAGTATGTTCTTTTTCGCTTACGGGGCCTTCACCCTCTATGGCTGTTTGTTCCAAAACATTGAGCTAAAAAACAGAGAAACACTTACTTTAAGGGAAACCCCCTAAAGCAAGCGCTCCTTACTTTTGTCCAATTCCTGCAAGAGAACTGACATATCTCTCTCACTACCCCACTGCCGCAACGGCTTGCACCTTTAAATTATCCTTCGCCCCGATTATGCATCGGGGTTCCACATAAAAACACGGAAGTGGTTTTGACTGTTCCCTTTTCGCTCGCCACTACTAAGGGAATCGAAGAATAGTAATAAGAACAAACGAATACTCGCTTATTCTGTATACTATTCAGTTCTTTCTTTTTTTTCCTCTGGCTACTAAGATGTTTCAATTCGCCAGGTTCCCTTTTTTGCCCTATGTATTCAGACAAAAATTCCTCGCTTAAACGAGGAGGGTTTCCCCATTCGGACATCCCCGGATCAAAGGTTGCTTGCCACCTCTCCGAGGCTTATCGCAGGCTACTACGTCCTTCATCGGCTTCTTAAGTCTAGGCATCCACCGTACGCCCTTTCCAATAACCACAAGAACCATTCCCGCTATCGGAAATCACGCTCTTGTGGGGTGTACGAATCTACATTGCATAATTTTAAGATTGCATTCTCATTGAATTGAATTGTCAAAGTACGAGCGTTTCTCCCGAAACATTCCTTCGCTGTCCATACTAAATTACTCTTTTTTTTAAAATAATCTGTGTATGAACACCGAAGAAACAAAAAACCGCTTTTAAAGCGGCCTTCGCACATTCTCGCGTCATGTGCCGACTTAGCCACTTTTCACTACTCTATAGATTATCATTGATATATACATGTAATAACTGCGGCGGATGTCCGTCTACATAATGCAATACTATGCACCATTTAAGGTAGAATCATTTTAAGTTAACTTTGTGAGTTAGTCAAGGGTGTGCCAAAAGCAGGCGGCGCCATGAATTTGAATGAATTTGCAACTGCATCAAAGGCGTCTGGAAAGGTACTCCCACTCATGTTCTGGCTAAACACTACGCCCTTCCCATTTTCAACATAATAAAGCGAGACATTTGTTGTTCCGTCTTTGAGCGTTCTCCATACTTTCTCTGCTGGCTTTCCGTTAATTGTCGTATCGCTCACCCGCGAAACATCCGCAAGCGAACTTATCCATTCCCCTAAAGATTTCGTCATACTTCCATCGAGCCACACCGTTATCTTTATTTCATTTTGAGACGCGGGGTTTGTCAAAACAAGTTTATTCCCCTCACTTGTCTGCGCTTCAGAAAGGGTAGCATATTTTTCAATAAATGGATCAAGGTGGAAATAGGAAGGATATGCAATCCGAAACCCGTGCCTGCTTACATAAGAAATCATGCCGTCTTCGTTTCCAGTAGCACTCGCCCCCGATTCAAGCGACGCAATTTTTGCTTCTAGCCCGGAAACGGTTTCTTCAAATTGCGCTTTGAGGCTTTGCAGTGAGTCGCCTTCTTGATTTTCTGTACTCTTTTCAATTTTTGCAACGCGGCCTGCAAGCGCTGAAAGTTCACCATCAATCTGATTTTTCATCGCAGTAATGCTCTCCAGTTGTTTCTGCATGGATCCAAATTGAAGCGCGTATACTGCTCCTCCAACGATAAGCGCAACCACAATTGGGATTGCCATGAACACCATGCCATGTTCTCTTCCGCCGGCGTGGCGAGCCATGTGCACCCCCCCTTGCGGCGGCGGTATCTGTTGAGGACGTGGCGCAAGGGCGCTCGGTTGCGGCGGCATTGCTCGCGGCTCAACTGGCATTCTCCCCATTCCTTGGCCGGGTAGGCCATACGGCTGGGGCGGCGGCAATGAGGGACGCAACGGAGGAGGTGGCGGCACAGGGCGCCTCAAGGGAGGAGGAGGCAGTGGAGATGATGGCGGCGGATTGTCTCCAAAATAGCTCATGTTCAAATGTTTTTTTGGGGCATCGTCCGCCTGCGGTGCTGAAACTGAATTAAATTGCACACGCGGGTTACCAAGAGATTGATCTTCCCCTTGAGCATCAATATTCATGTCGTCCATGGGCAGAGGCTGTAATGGTGACGGTGATGGTGATGGTGATGATGGATCAAACATAGTATTTTATTTTAATTATCTTTTTTAATAATTTTACCTGCTTATTTTACCTGCTTGTATTGTATCTCTCTGCACGAAGTTGTGCAAATTTCAGTACGT
>CAZHCQ010000072.1:0-2701 GCA_964531415.1 uncultured Gammaproteobacteria bacterium | reverse complement strand
TTCAAGAAGGAAATGGGTTTTGGAATTTCACCGCATTTTTGGGAAGACACAACACCGCAAGAGCGTGCGGGTTGTTTGTTTTCGCATGGGTGGGTTGGAGGTAGGTATTATGGTTTCAATCGTTATCCTGGGGATATCATGAAGTATGTATATTTGGCATTAAAAGGTTATAGAAGTTGCAATCTCACGATGATTGAGCGACAGGATTTGCTTGCAATATATGATGGGGGCGATATAAATACGTTACTACAAAGCCTTGTGTGTAAGAGCAAGATGAGGAAATTGTTGAAATTAATCAAAGATCAGTTTCATGCGTCTCCATTCCAGCGCGAGTTTGGAGATGTTTTTGACGGGCGAAACATACTTGATATTGGCGGTGGCGCAGATTCGCATCAATCAGTTGGCGTCGTAGCGGACATGAGTCTTGAAAGCATGAAACAAAATAATACAGCACGCCATAAGGTGGGCATAGAGGATATTAATACCGCATGTGCAAAAAATCATCACCTGCCATTTAGAGATGGATCCTTTGGCGCGGTGACAATCAACATGATCAATAATTTTATTAGAGATACCAAATGGCTCTATGCTGAATGCAAAAGAATTCTTGCGCAGGAAGGTGTGCTTCTTGTAACCGAAACCCCATTACATGGGGGGTATATTGGTAAAATTTTTGAGGTGCAAAGATACAATGCTCAAAGAACGATCAATGAATTAAAAGAGCTTGGATTTTCTGTAACAAGCTCTGAAGGGAGAAATCCTTTTTTTTATCATGCTGTTTTGGGAAAATTGCTTGTTTGAATGCGTATTACTTTTACGTATACTCCTCTTTCTTCTGCTCTTCGGCTAAAAATTGTTTTGTGCCGCCGCCTTGCATGCGGGAGGAAACGCGCATCATTTCCCGTAAATCCGCGCCGATTGCTTCAAGCGGATGCGAAATGAGTTTTTTGCGGTATGCGTGAAAGCGGGGAAGCCCGTCTTGGTTTTCTTTGATCCACTCTTTTGCAAAAGAGCCGTCCTGAATTTTTGAAAGCACGGCTTTCATGCGGCGTTTTGTTTCATCGTCAATAATTTTTTCGCCGGAAACATATTCGCCCCACTCTGCGGTATCGGAGATGGAGTAGTTCATGGCGCTGATGCCGCCGACATAAATTAAATCTACAATCAGTTTGAGTTCGTGCAGGCATTCAAAGTACGCGACCTCCGGTTTATAGCCGGCTTCAACGAGCGTTTCGTACGCTTTGAAGATTAACTGTGTAACTCCTCCGCATAAAACCACTTGTTCGCCGAAAAGATCGGTTTCGGTTTCTTCTTTAAAATCAGTTTCAATAATGCCGGCACGCGCGCCGCCGATGGCAGCGGCGTATGCAAGCGCGATGTCTTTGGCTTTTCCGGTTGCGTTTTGATGCACTGCCACAAGGCACGGCACGCCAAACCCTTCGGTGTAGACTTTACGTACCAAATGCCCCGGCCCTTTGGGCGCAACCATCCAGACGTCAATATTTTTTGGCGGGGTAATTGTTTTATAGTGAATGTTAAAGCCGTGCGCAAACGCGAGTGATTTTCCATCCGTTAAATACGGCAGAATATCATGTTCATATATCTGCGGCTGTTTTGTATCCGGCGTAAGCATCATCATAATGTCTGCCTCTTGTGCCGCGTCTGCAGTTTTCTTTACGGTGAGCCCTGCGGCTTCTGCTTTTTCCGTAGTTGCCGAGCCTTCCCGAAGCCCAACCACAACTTTGATGCCGCTCTCTTTGAGGTTTAACGCATGGGCGTGTCCTTGGGATCCGCATCCGATAATTGCAACGGTTTTTCCTTTGAGAGGACCAAGCGAGGTGTCTTTTTCAGTGAGCATGATGTTTTTCATAGTTTGAGATAAACAATTTATAAATTATAAAAGGCTGATGACGCGCCGTACAAAACGTAGTTTTTTGTTTGTGAGAGCACTGATAAAGGGCGCTGTGTCTTTCAGCGAAATCATGAAAATTCCTTTGACGCCGTTTTTTGCAGGCACAACGCGAAGCGGTTTTTGGGGAAGATTTTCAAGCGCGCTTTCGTTCTCTGCGTCAACGTAAAGTGCGTTTGAGAGCTTGTCTTGTTGGTCAGTCACATCCTGCGCCGAAAGGACGTCATGGAGTTTTTCAATTTGGTGCATTACTTGAGTTACGTCAACAAGCCTGCCGTCAACCGCAACGAGAATATAAGCGGTATGATCATTGGCAAAAGAAACACTCACCTCCTCCATGTTATATCTTTTCCGCCGCATGAGCGAGGCGATTCTGTTTAAAATGCCCACCACATTGCGCACTTTGATATTGATAAAACGCAGTGAGTGTTCTTTCGTCTGTTGTTCGGCTGTGTAGACGTCATCAGGCATGGTTATTCTGTTATTGTTTCCCCTAAATGTTTTCCGCCCGGAACCATTGGGTATACATTATCTTCTTTTTCAACGCGGAATTCAAGTACATGAGGGCCGGGTTCGTTCAGTATTTTTGAAAGCAAGGCAGGCATCTGGCTGGATGTTTTGCCCTCAACCAGTACGCCGTGTATGCCGTAAGCTTCCGCAAGCAGTGTATAATTTGGGTTTGAAAATGCAACATGGGAGTAGTTGTTGTCGTAAAACAGTTCTTGCCACTGGCGCACCATGCCGAGATAAAAATTATTGAGAATGCAGACTTTTACGTTTCGCTTATATGCT
>CAZHCQ010000071.1:0-6944 GCA_964531415.1 uncultured Gammaproteobacteria bacterium | reverse complement strand
CCAAACAGCGATATCATAGAATACAGCTATACTGTTTTTGGAAAGCTCAAAACAGTCACGCGAAACGGCGTTATCGCTGTTTCAAATATTGACTATACCCCAACATCCGCGATTGCGGAAAGCAGATATGCAAACGGCGCACTGCAGAGCTATACGTATAATCCGGAAAAAGAGTATCGTCTTATTCGTAAAACAACAACCAGCCAAGCCGGGACATTACAAGATATTTCTTATGCTTATGATCCGGCGGGGAATATTACAAAGATCATAGACGCGGGAACCGGAGTTCCGAAGAACGTGGAATATGTGTATGACGATATTGATCGTCTGATAAGCGCGGCAATCACCGCAAATGCAATCACCATAAACGAGGCTTACGCCTACTCGCCAATCGGGAATATGAGAGAGAAAATTGATGCGAGCGGCATAAAGGCCTATGAGTACACTGATAAACGGCATCCGAGCGCAGTCACAAAAAATGGGAACGACATATTTTCTTATGACGCGAATGGAAATATGATCGCTGAAACGCGAAACAGCGAGAAGATTGCATACGTTTATGACCAGTTTAATCGCCTTGTTGCAATTACCAACAACAGCGGCACTGCCGCGTATGTTTATGGAGACGGCACAGAGCGTGCGCACAAGCGTTTGCCGGACGGAAAAACCCTCACGTATCTTGGCGAACTTGCGGAAGTTGACGAGCAGGGAGACTTCACAGCATATCTTTTTGCGGATACAATGAGGATAGCAAGCATTGATAAAACAGGGACGTACTACAACGTAAGCGATCATCTTGGCTCTGCGTCGCTGGAGTTGGACTCTGCCGGCAACGTGGTTCAGAAGCTGGATTATTTGCCCTTTGGATCCGAACGCTTAAACGAGAAGTCCGCCTCATTGGACACGCATTTTACCTACACGAATCAGGAGAAAGATGCGGAATCGGGCTTGATGTACTACGGCGCGAGGTATTATCATCCAACGATCGGGAGGTTTACCCAGCCGGATCCGGTTGCGCTTGACACAAACAGAAAGGAGTTTCAGATAGCAATGGCAAGCCCGCAGTTACTGAATGGGTATAGTTATGTAGGGAATAATCCGATGCAGTTTGTTGATCCAAGCGGGGAAGACGCTGTTGTTGCCATCAATGATAAAAATAAAAGCATCAGAATTACGTCCGACATTTATATTTATGGCGAAGATGCATCGCCTCATGTAGCACAAAAGATGCAGAAAAACATTATGCAGGAATGGGATAAAGGGTGGAGTTATCGCGATCCAAAGACGAACCAAACATATGCCGTTAGCTTTGATGTAGAAGTGCGTATGACAAAACATCCAAATTTGCGTTTGCTTGGGCGAGACAACAACGTAATTGAAATTGATAACATTGAAAATAATCAGCCCGTTAGGTCGTATGTTTCAGAGTATGCTAAAAAAGGCGAGTGGCGAGGGAATGATCCTGACCCATCTCCGCACGAAATTGGTCATTTACTTGGTCTTGATGATCGTTATACTAATAAAGCGGGTACAAACAGCGGCTGGGCAGGGAACGTCATGGGAGAGTCAGCGATGCTAGGCAAAGTAGAACAGCGTAATATTGATGCAATAGTGTCACCTTTGGCAGAGAAACATGACAAAAGATGGTTTAAATCATTCAATCAAGAAACTACTCACCAAATAGCGCCGCGGCATCGTGGAGATTTCAAATAATATTTAGGACTAATAATGATTATAAGCGTAGTAATATCAGTATGAGCCAAGCTAAACGCGTACTTTTAGTTTTGTTGCCATCCGTAGTGATTGTTGCATTTTTCGTTCTGATTTTCGCGATAAATTTAAAACCGAAAGAGAAAGAATTTGATGGCTACATTCTGTGGCTCCGCGAGGCGGTTGTTTTTACTGAAAGCGTGAAGTTGCATACACAAGATGGACTATTTCAAATGACAGAACCAATCATTTGGGTTGAGCAAGATGATGTTGTCGGATCGCTGTATAGCAAAGCATTCACCTTAAGAAAAGAAGAGTATGATTTTGATGACATCCGTATAATTAAGGTTAAGTTTAAAGGTTTGTACCAAGATCAAGGAACGTATGGGCATTTGGGCAAGTATAGTGCACAGGTTCAGGTGACAAAAATTGAAGAATCTTCCAGTAATTTGTTTCAAGTTGGACCAGCCTGAACCACGCATTATATAAGGTTCAATTTTCCAAACTTGAACCAGCCAAGCCCAAGTGATAGAGTAAAACGATGCTAAACAATAATCACGGCAAAATTATGAAGGCAAATTATAAAAAAGTTAATCTCGCATCCGCTGATTTAAGCGCAGAGAAACTGCACGAATTGCGGCGCATTCTCCCGGAAGCTTTCAGCGAGAATAAGATTGACTGGGATACCTTGCGGCAAGTTTTAGGGGGCAACATTGATCCGCGGATTGAAAAATTCAGCTTTCTGTGGGCCGGAAAAAGCAATGCCATGAAGAATGTTTTACTACCGAGCAAGGGAACGCTGTGCCCCGATAAAAAAGAAAGTGTTCAGTTTGACGAAAGCGAGAATCTTTTTATTGAGGGCGATAATCTTGAAGTTTTAAAGCTGATCCAAAAGGCTTATTTTGAAAAAGTAAAAATGATTTACATAGACCCTCCGTATAATACGGGCGGCGATTTTGTGTATCGTGATGACTTTTCTGCGCCTCTCAAGAGTTATTTGCAGCAGACCGGGCAAACCGATGGGGACGGCAATCATTTGCAGACCAATCGGGAAACAAACGGGCGTTATCATAGCGACTGGCTTTCAATGATGTACCCACGCCTCAAATTGGCGTGGAATCTTTTGCGGGATGACGGGGTTATTTTTATAAGCATTGATGATAACGAAGTCCATCATTTGCGGATGATCATGAATGAGATTTTTGGGGAAGAAAATTTTGTTGCAAGTATTGTCTGGAAAAGAAAAAGGGGACGAGATAACTCGGCTAGATGGTTTAGTAAATCACATGAGTATTTGCTAGTTTTTGCAAAAAATATTCAGGAATTTAATACAAATTTTCTGAATC
This sequence comes from uncultured Gammaproteobacteria bacterium, assembly GCA_964531415.1. Taxonomy (GTDB): domain Bacteria; phylum Patescibacteriota; class Patescibacteriia; order UBA9629; family CAZHCQ01; genus CAZHCQ01. Next base: position 3,888 of record CAZHCQ010000071.1, on the reverse strand, counting down.
TTGATGAGGAAACAAAGGATGCTTACAAGAATCAAGACAATGACCTTCGGGGTGATTATAGAATGTTGGCTGTATGGGCTAGGGGTACCCAAGGCGGTGTCAAGTATGATTTTATAAATAAAAGTGGCCAATACTTTAAAGAGAGATTGTGGTTGTTTAGTAAGGCAAATTTAGAGAAGCTCGATGAAGACAATAAACTGATCATTAGAGGCGATAATATCTACCGTAAATTATTTATCAATGAAAATAAAGGCAAAATTCCAGAAACAATCTGGGATAATACATCAAACGCCGCTAATGCATCCGATGAAATAAAATCTATTTTTGGTGGAATTGTTTTTGATACACCAAAGCCGATACCTTATATTCAGGAGATGCTAAGAGTGGCAACAAGTCAAAACGATATAATTCTAGACTTCTTCGCCGGTTCTGGAACAACTGCCCATGCAGTGATGGCGCAAAATGCCGAAGATGGCGGCAACCGTAAATGGATTTGTGTTCAATTGCCGGAAGTTATTAAGGTTGAGAGCGAAGCATACAAAGCAGGATACAAAACTATCGCTGATATTGCCAAAGAGCGCATACGCCGAGTGATTAAGGGTTATGGGGAAAACCCGCAGCCAATTGCTGACGGCTTCAAAGTATTTAAACTCGCCGAATCCAATTACCCCGAAAACACGTTTGAGCTTGACCCTGAAAAGCCCGAAGAAGAAAACAAAAAAGCGTTTGAGGCCTATCTTATAAAAGCAAAACAGGCAAAGCTCATTGATGGTACAAAAGCCATTGATGTAGTGTATGAAAACATAGTCAAAGAAGGGCTGTCGTTAAACTCCAAAATTACCGGGCAAAGAATCGGCGCGAATAATGCTTATTCCGTAACCGATGGCGAGAGGCGGCTTTTGGTGTGCCTTGATAAGAAAATTGGCGATAAAACCGTAAGCGAATTAACAGGCAAGGACTGCAAAGGCAAAGTGTTTATCTGTTTAGACAGCTCTCTTAGCGATACTGCCAAGGCGAACCTTGCGCTGAATGTTGAGCTGAAAACGATATGAAGTTTAAGTTTGATGCCAACCAAGATTTTCAAATTTCAGCGGTAAATTCTATTGTTGATATTTTTGAAGGGCAAGAAAAAGCGTCAGCCGATAAACTAATTGCAGGGAGCGGACTTCTTGGCATTTATCCAAACTGCCTTACCCTTTCTCAAACGGAGATTTTTGATACTGTTCGTCAAATACAAGAACGGAACAACGTAGAAAATGGCGCTGTTGATAGTTATGATTTCTCCGTTGAAATGGAAACAGGCACCGGAAAAACGTATGTGTACATTCGCACGATTTTTGAACTCAACAAGCGATACGGCTGGAAAAAGTTTATTGTTTTCGTTCCCTCCGTTGCTATTCGTGAAGGCGTGATAAAAACGCTCCAGATTACGAAAGAGCACTTTGCCGAGCTGTACAACAATACGCCGTATCGTTTTTATGAGTATAAGTCAAGAAATATCTCACAAGTAAAGCACTTCGCTGACTCAAACAATATCAACATAATGGTAATGACGGTTGGCGCGTTCAATAGGGACGCAAACGTGCTTTATGCCGAGCGGGACCAGATGCAGGGCGAGCAGCCAATTAGCTATATTCAAAAGACCAACCCCATTTTGATTCTTGACGAGCCGCAGAACATGGAGGGTTCAGCCACCAAGGATGCGATTAAAAACTTTAATTCGCTGTTTCGTCTCCGTTACTCTGCAACTCACCGTAATTTATACAATCTGATGTACCAACTTACGCCCTACGATGCGTACCAGTTGGGTTTGGTTAAAAAAATTGAAGTATTTTCGGTTGTTGATGATGATACCGGCATTTCTCGCCCTTACCTTAACCTCATTTCAGTGGCGGCGGGCAAGGTGATAAAAGCGCAGGTTGAAGCTATTTCAAAGGATGCACACGGTACCCCAAAGAAAAAGCGGTTTATGCTGAAACAGAACGATGATTTAGCGCAAAAAACCCGCAACGATGTTTACGCCGGCTATATTGTTGAGGCGTTAGATGCTGATGCTCCAGACATTGGGCAAACCGGCAAGATTGGTTTTCGCAACACTGTTGAAGTAAAACAGGGTGAAAGCATCGGCGGAAATAGCAAGCACGTAATGCGCGAACAAATTGAGCAAACTATCCGTAGGCACTTTGAGAAACGGGAGCAGTTGCGCGGCATGGGGATCAAGGTGCTTTCGTTATTTTTCATTGATAAAGTTGATAATTACGTCCAAAGCGACGGCTTTATTCGCAAAACATTTATTCAAGAATTTAATCGGCTCAAGAGCGAATATCATGCCCATGAATTAGATGTTGACCAAGTACACAAAGGTTACTTTGCCAAACGAGGCGATGAATATCTTGAGCGCGAGTCAAGTATTGCTGAAAATCAAGAAGCGTACGAACTCATCATGAAGGATAAGGAACGCCTGCTTTCATTTGATGAACCAACCGAGTTTATTTTCTCCCACTCCGCACTCAAAGAAGGATGGGACAATCCCAACGTTTTTACTATATGCACGTTGCGGGAAACGATTGCGCCTATTCGCAAGCGCCAAGAGATCGGGCGCGGCATGCGTTTGTGCGTCAATCAAAACGGGGATCGCGTTTTTTTCAAGCACGTCAATCTTCTTACTGTTATTGCTAATGAGAGTTACGCCGAGTATGTGGGGCAACTTCAGGGCGAGTTTGAGGAAGATGGTATTTACAGAGCCCCGCCAATGCCTGATAACGCCAAGTGTGCGCATACAGTGAAGCTCAAGAAGGGCTTTGATAAGCATGCTGACTTTAACGCCATCTGGGAGCGAATATCAAAGAAAACGAGGTATGCAGTAAGAGTGGATACCGGGCGTTTAATTGAGCATTGTGCGGATAAAATACGGCAGATGCACACAGCGAAGCCGCAGATGAGAGTAGAGCGAGTGAGCGTTGCTATTGCCAAGAGCGGTATCAGCACGCGAGTTATCGGCAGCAGAGCCGAAGATATCAATCAGCCAAAACGGAGCATTGATTGTGTAGAATTTATTAAGAATGAAACAAAACTTACGAAACAAACCATAGCCGCGATTCTTATGAAAGCGAATAATTTTACTGCATTTTTGAACAATCCAGAAAGGTTTTGTTTTGAGACAGCACGAATCATCAAAGAGGAGCTGGTGAAGAATTATGTTGAACAGATTCATTATGAGGTTCTTCCTGAAAAATACGCCGTGAGCCAATTTATTAATCAATTTTCAAGTTACAAGAATAGAGTGCAACCAGTGAAAAATTCAATTTACGATGCAATAGTGTATGATTCCGATATTGAACAAAATTTTGCGCGGGATCTGGATAGCGACGAGCGCATTAAACTTTTTATCAAACTTCCTGACTGGTTCAAGATTGAAACTCCAGCAGGCGGTTACAATCCTGACTGGGCTATTGTTACTGCCAAACGAAACCTCCAAGGCAATGAAGAAAAGGAGCGCATTTACTTTGTGATTGAAACAAAGGGCGACCTTTCTAATCTCCGCCCCAAAGAACAAGCTAAAATTGCATCAGCGAAGAAGCATTTTGAAGTCATTGAGGTGAAGTACAAGGAGGTTGAGAGTTACGAGCAGTTTGTAAACCAGTGTTTATCTAGCAATTTTGACCGTTAATATGCTGAAGATCAATCCGAAAAATCAGCGGTGATAGAAAAAATAGATAAAAGGAGCGCCGTCGCGACGGCGCTCTCTTTATGTAGATAAATCGGCTAGGCAGGGAATTCTAAACTTGCTAAAGTGAGTGTAGCGGGCAGGGATTATATTTTTTATAGTGCAAATTTATGTATGCGATTATTATGAAAATCCAATCGTTTTTTCTTGTGATAGCGCTT
>CAZHCQ010000070.1:0-4960 GCA_964531415.1 uncultured Gammaproteobacteria bacterium | reverse complement strand
GGATCAGGAAGATCGGTTAAGCTTTTTCGTGCGTAACCAAACCCCGCTTTTAAATACAACCGGGAATGCGGATTTTGGACCTTTGGGCGGGGAGTTTAATTCGGCATGGGTGAGCTATGCTGACCCGATAGTAATCGGCTTGCCGAAACAATCATCTCAAAGCGCAGGCGCAATTTTTGACGGGAAAACCGCATATCCGCAGGCGCCTTTCCGAAGGTCAGCGCAGTTGAGCTGGATTGTTCCGCATACTGCGGTGAATCATCTTATGCATACAAGCGGAACAAAAACATACATTTTAGATTACACAGTAACCGACAAAGCAATGTTTTGCGGGAGCATTGCAAACCAAGCCCAGCTTGATTCCTGTTTAGCTTCAAGCCCTTCGCAAAGTTTTGAAGATGCATTTAGCGTTTCCGCGCCTTTAAACGACATCAATCAATCCGTCGCGTATGTTTCGTCTCCTGTAGTTACAACACTCACGGAAACTTCCGGATCAGAATACAGATCGCCGTCGTTTGAGGCGGTTGATCCTGACTTTGAAGACGATGTATTGTATTCTGCGGTGCTGGATATTCTTGACGATACGCACACGCATGCGCCAATTGCGATTGTTTCGGGCGATGAAACAGTGCATTATCCGCCGCCTCATAATTTTACGAATCAGATAAAGATAGACTTAAACCAAACGCGCGTTGCAGTTGCCAATTTTGACGCGGAGATTGTGTGGAGTGAAATTGGCCAGGATATCGTGGCGCATTTGAAAAATGCGTTAGACCACTACTACCCGCAGAAAACCGCACAGCCCGAATTTGTGTTTACGGTTCTTGCGAAGGATAACTGGAGTACGCCAAGCTCTGCCTCAAGCACGTTGAGCATTGATTTAACAGATGTGAACAGGCCGCCAAGCGTGCCGCCTGTGCGTGATCCGCTTACTTTAGTGCACGATCTTGACGAAACAAATGACGCTATACAAGATATGCCGCCGCCGGGAGCGGGAAAAGCGTATACAGATTCATTCATCGGCTGTAAAGCGCAAGGAAGCATAGATGCGGACGAACTTACGCCGAACGATCCTTTGAGCGAAGATATTGTGTATGAGTACAGATTTTTAGACGGCGTTTCTCCTCTTACATGGAGCGCGGCAGGCTGGTCTGGTACTATCGGAACTGATGCAGAAGGCTGGGCGCCGGCTGGAAATTACACGCCGCGCGTTTTGGATGCTGATCATGAAGATGCAACAAATTACCAAAATGTTGGGTTTTTAAACTGCAAAGAAGTGAACGGGTGCGATAAAGGCAAAACAATTACCTGCCAAGTGAAAGTGTGCGACAGCCATAAGGCGACTTTAGGCGAGAGCGCATGCTCAACACCGACAAATGTAAACAGTGTTGAGATTATTAATAAACGGCCTTCTGCCGCAGTTGCCATGACGCTTGTTTCTGATTTTTCCGATACTGTAATTGCCTACACGAATAACATACTTACCTGTTCTGCCTCTGGCGCAACCGCCGACGAAGATAATTATAAAAGCCCTACTGACACCGTAACGTTCACTTATGAATTTGGAGACGGAACGCTTGTAACAGATGCGTTTGGCGATAAGCAATTTGCAAGCGCGGGAAATATATTGCAAGCCCGCTCCGCCAAAACCACCTTCAATTGCGGGACAGTTTTGGGGTGCGATAAGCATGATACCGTTTCCTGCCTTGGCTTTCCTTATGATGGCTATGATGCTGGAACAAACGGCAGTAAAGATATGGATATTCGAAACACCACGCCGCATATCACCAATATAAGCGGTTTTCCCTCAATTGTAGAAGGCGTTGCCGGGGGCTACACCTTGAATGTTGGCGATCCTGACGCTGATACAATTGCCGTCAATACGAACTTATCTGCTGGAGACGGCTTTTCTCTAGGCGCAATTGTTACCGGCGTTTCGCTTACCACTATTGCTATTAACTGGGATCCAAGCTATGGAATTGTGAACCATACCGACCCTGACGGCAATCTTGATTTTTTCAGCAGGAGCGATTATTCAATCAACGTAGATGTAGACGACGGCGATAGTGTTGATAGTGACCCAAGTTTTGGCACCGATGGTGTGAGCATTTCGGTGTTTGATGTGAACCGTACTTCGCTCTGGCATGATGTTGATGTATCCTCGCCGGATCCCTTTACGGATACAAGAATTGTGGTGAATACAAAATTAGATGATTCCCCGCCGACTTTGATCAGCCATAACAAAGCGCAGACAAAGACAAAAGTGTACACGTTTAACGGTATTCCAAGCACCACGTCGTTCTTTATTTTTGAAAACGAAACACTGGCATTTCAAGTCCGGGCAACTGACGCAGACTCGGAAGATGCGCCCGTACTTTCTGCAATGAGCATTCCAGCTGGCGCAACATTTAATTCTGTAACTGGCGAGTTCAGCTTTACCCCTTCGTTTGATTTAATTCAGCACACGCCCGGTACAGACGAAGGGTTTGACGCGCCGAATGGGCGAATTGCCTATACCTTAGAATTTCGCGTTGATGATCGTATGTCTTTAGATCCGCGCCCGGCAGAGGTGAACGCGATTGTAGATTTGAGGATTCCCATTGTGGTGCATGATCGGGACAGAGACTTAACCCCGCCGACAGATATCAGCCTCGCCCGCGGGAAAAAGTATGCAGACGTGCAAGATCCAGAGCCTCTGCCTGCAGCTGACCGCGCCTATACTGATTATATTTTTACGTGCAATGCTGATGGATCAACTGATCCGGACGGAGACTTAAACGATATTCCAAAATACCAGTATCGTTTTATCGGATACGCACAGGGCACATCAACCGTCTTATTTAAGACAAATCCAAACTGGGATAATGCCCCGGCGTACGGCACTGACGGAACACAGTTTGGCGATTACAGCAACGGCTTTGACGTGGGCACGCGCGATGACGGATTCAAAGGAAGCCAGCTGGATTGTGAAAATTATCCCGGATGCAACAAGGGCGTAGATATTGCATGCGAGGCGCGCGCGTGGGACCAGTACTATGACGTGTTTAGAGGAACGCTTTATGGAAGAAGCACTCCGCTTGAAACAACGCCTGTGCAAAGAATTGGGGTGATAAACAAACCGCCTACAAAGCCAGCCGGAATTACCCTTGTTTCAAGCAATGCTCCAAACACAGTAGCCTATACGAATGATATTCTGACGTGCACCGCAAGCGGAGCATACGATGCTGATCAGGACGTAATTTCTTATGAGTATAAATTTACTGACGATAAAACAGCAACTTTTATAAGAGACTGGAGTGCTGTGCAAACGCTTGAGTGCGGAAGCCAGACAGGGTGCGACAAACACGATACGATTACCTGCACTGCCCGCGCGAAAGACAATAACTCTCCTCCTGCCCGAAGCGACGACATTATTCCAAACGATGCAGAAAGATACGCGCGCGCAACAATGTATATTCGCAATGCGGTCCCGATTTTAACGATTAAAAAAGGCGCGAGCGTTTTAAGCGACGGCGAGCAGATAGACATGCTTGAAAACCAGACGCTTGCAATTACCGCATCTGCCGCAGATATTGATAACGACGCGCTTGCGCTCTCGTCGCTTTATGACGATGGAACCGGCGAAGATGAGGTAAATAACGCGCAAGACGCGGCTCGGGACGTGTTTGGCAAGCCGAATTTAACCGATGATCCTCTCTCTTTAGGAATGATTTTTACTTCTTCAAACGGCGCATTCAGCTGGCCAATTGCGTACACGATCGTTGACCACGCGAGGCATACAACGGGCACGCGGCTCTTTTCAAACCTGTATTTTAAAGTGAGTGATGCAGATGACGGCCAAGGAGTTGGAGACGATGGAACTAATATACGGAAAAAAGTGAATGTATCGGTAAATGACGTAAACCGCGCTCCGCAATTGACGCTGTTTGATTCAACTCCAATCGATCTAAGCCCTACGGTTACGCACACGCCGGTAAATGAGCTTGCGCAATTATCGTATTCGTTGACCGCAGAAGATCCGGATCAGGAAGATCGGTTAAGCTTTATCGGCAGTAATATGGACCTGCTTTTAAACACAACAGGCAACACCAATTTTGGCCCATTAGGCGGGCTGTTTACTTCTCCGCCTGTGTATTACGATCCTGTTCTTATCGGCTTGCCTCTTCAAACTTCTTCAGCAAATTCCATATTGAATGGGCACACGACCGCGCCTCAAAAGCCTGAAGATCGGTCGATTACGTTTACCTGGAATGTGCCTTATAGCGCGGTGAATCATCTTATGCATACAAGCGGAAAGCATGTGTATGGAATGAATTATCTCATTACCGATAAAACCATGTTTTGCGGCGTGATTACAAACCAAACCCAGCTTAATGCGTGTTTATCTGGGCCAAATTCTCCAAAAGCGCTTTCAGACGCATTGAGCGTGCTTACCGAAATTCAAGACGTGAACCAGCCGGTTGCTTTGCTTATGTCTGATTTGGTTTTAGCGCGCTCCGAAACCGGCGGGAATTATGCTTCAGTGCCGCTTGATGCCTTTGATGCAGATTTTGAAGATAACGTAACCTACACCGCCGCGCTTGATCTTCATGATGATGACCCCGGATATACCCATCCGACAATCCCGATTGTGTCTGGCAATGAAATCGTCACGTATCCAAATTTGAAGACAAAGCAGTACGATATCACCCTCACACAGCAGAGGATTGGGTGGAGCAATGGCCCTTCAAATTTTGAAGCGCGTTTAAACTGGAACGGGATTGACCAAGATACGGTGATTCACCGGACAAATCCGGCTTATCATTACTATCCTTTAGATGCGCCTCCGCCAACAGAGCACCCGGAATTTGTATTTACGATTAGCGTACATGACGGTTGGAGCACGCCTTCAACTGACGCGCATACAATAAATATCAATTTCAGCGACGTGAACCACGAGCCGGTGATTACGGCAGAGCCG
>CAZHCQ010000069.1:0-3201 GCA_964531415.1 uncultured Gammaproteobacteria bacterium | reverse complement strand
CCTACCTTTCCACCTCAAAATAGCTCCCTTCGGTTCTGCCGAAATTTTCAGGGAAATACAGCTCGCTTACCGTCGCCGGCATATGATGGAATGTACCCGGCACCAAAGCGCGAAGAAAATAGGTATATTCGTACACGCCGGGCTCCACTCGCTCTTTAAATAAAAATACGCGATCATCATGCAGTTCTTCAGCATCCGGGTAAAACTGCCTATGAGCCGGCGCATTTTCATACGCGTCATACGTGCTATACCCTTCTTCGCGATATTCTCCGTAACCTCCATATCCGTACCCGGCACGCTCTCTTTCACTCTCAAGCGTTTTATCCTCTGTTGCCAAATTTAAATTCACAATCTCTGCCCCGGCTGGAACAAAATCTTCAATTGCCACAAAGCTTCGGCCCTCCGGCACGGTAACCACTAGCCTTCCCACAAGCACATCCCCAACCCGCGCGCTCTTGACTGGCGCAGTAAAGTCTTTATCCTCTCTTCCATAAAACTCCCGCGTGATCAAAAACCCTTCATCGCGCGGGGCAATTTTATCAATCGGCAGGAAATATTTGAGCGACATATCATAGTAAAGCGTGTTCACCTCGCGGTTATGATTTTTTTTATCAAACCGTATTGTTTTCAGCGTATTGCGCTGAAGGCTTTCAAGCGGCACAACTTTTTCGTAGGTCTTTAAAATTGTTTCCGGGGTGAAATCAAATGAGCCTATCTGCTCTGCGTCAAGCGAAATAGCAAGAGAAAAATCAGACTTTGTTTCTTGCTTAAAGTTGAGAAAATCAGTAAATGCGTCAATCACTGCAAGCGTGTTATTCGTAGATCCCCAGGCGCCGTCCTTGCTTTTGCTGTTTATAATCCAGCGCAAAAGGTTATCGGTTTCCGCGCTCTCCCGCCGTGCCAGCGCCAATGCCTTTATGAACAGCGCCGTATCTTTAACCGGCGTTTCGTAATAAGACCAAAGCACGCTGTTTTTATTCATGGGAAGAAACGCGCCGCGGCTGTCAATTGAAATTCTGTTTTCAAGCGTTTGAAAAATATCGTCAGTAATCTGCTTTTCAAACTCCCATTTGTGCGCAAGCAAAGCAAGATAGGCAAGAGAGATAGTGGAACTCTGCTCGTGCACAAACTGCTGATCCTTCGCGATAATTTTTGCAAAACCCTTGAGCGTTTCTTCTGTTCCTTGTTCCAGATCCGCTGATATACGCGAGAGCGTGTATGCGGCTAAAATCACCGCATCTTTATTTTCTCTCAATGCTTGATTTTGCATTAACTCCAGTTCATAAATATAGCGTGCGCCGCGCGCCATGGCATACTCATCTACTTCATACCCTGCGTCTTTAATGTCTTGCAAAGTATTTAAAACAGCAAGCGTTAAATAAAAATCAGGCTGCATGCCTTTATAGTAAGAAAAACCGCCGTCGTAGTTTTGGTTCTCATACATGCGTGCGGCTCCCCTCTTGATAACCTCATCAGCTGTATACTCCTTTCCGCCAAACACCACGTTTTTCATTGCAAATTTGTCCCCGACATTTTCTATGCGTAATCCCCGTTTTAAAATGGCAATCGCGCTCAATTTGCTTGCGATCTGTTCAGAGCATCCGTAGGGATACTCTGCCAAGTAGTTCAGCGCGTCCGAGAGGAACACCGCGAGGGTCGCGCTTGCATGAATCGTCAAGCCGCCTTTATCCTTCTCTATGTTGTCCGGTAAAAATACGTATTCCCGCACCGAATCTTTGTTGGTTGTGCCGGCGGTTGCAGTTGCCTCGTACGTTGTGTTTCTTACAATCGGAATAGAGTGCTCTACGCTGTCTTCATAATTTTTGTTTTTCGCAGAAAGGGTAAAGGCGTGCGCACCGTCCCGAATGCCCGTTTGCGCCTGCACTTTAAAAAATACAGTCTGCGTTTCTCCGCGCTTTACCTTCAAGGGTTGCGTATCTTTGCCTTCAAGAAGTTTGAGCGTATCGCTTGCAAAGGCGACGTCAAATGTTTGATCGGTTTCAGTTTGGTTGAAAATTTTTGCTCCGAGCGCGAATGAATCACCCGGAACAATAAAGCGGGGCTTTATTGCCGTCAGCATCAGCTCTTTTTTTGTTGTAAATTCCGCGTACCCTGCCCCAACCTTGGTGTCTTTTGTAATGCCGACTGTTTCAGCCTGCCAACTCGTAATATTGTCCGGCAGGGTAAAAGACACCTCTGCTTTTCCAAGCGCGTCCGTATACACAACGCCTTGAAAGTATGCAGTTTCCCGAAAATCCCCACGCTTCTTCTTTGCAAGATCGTCCGGGGAGCCGCCCCCGCCTCCTTTTGCGCCAACTGGTACATCTAATTCATAGAGAATATTTTTGATATTTGAAGATGTTGCAACCGCAAGAGGCAAACCCGCATAAAAAAACGCTACCGGATTCTTTTTTTGGTTGCCCGTAAGCGCGAGAACGCTCAAGTCAACAACCGATAAAGAAAGCTCTGCTGATTCCGGCACGCCCCCTTTTCCGGTTGCAAGTAAAGAAACAGTCACGTTCTCGCCCGGAAGGTACACGGTTTTGTCTGTTTTTATATCAACGGCAAGTGCGCGTTCGGCTGTATTCACGCTATAATTCAGCGTGCCGTACTTCACTTCAGGGTCAGGCGCAAGAAGTACAACCGTTGCGTATATATTCGGGATATACTCATCTTTGACCGGAAAATGATATGACGTCAAATTTTGGTTAATATCAATAAGCTCATAGCTAAAAATGCGTCCGCGCTCTATCCCAACAAGCGCTTTTGCCCGGGCGTAGGGCGACTTGATAATAAACTCCGCGCTCTCCCCAACTGCAACATCGCTCTTTTGCACCACAAGGTCAAGCGAGGTGTTATTGGTGGGCGGAACGCTCGCCTGCCCAGTTCCATACACATACGCGCTCTCTGCGGCAGAAATCGGATTTCCCCGTTCATCAACCCCGGCGACAGTTATTTCGTACTCGCCTTCTGTATCAAGAGAAAAGGACTGATCAGCATTGCCGTTGCTGTCTGTTGCAAGCGTAAAACTTTTAAGAAGCGCCTTTCCCTTTTTCGGATTCGCATAATATGCGCCGTCAACTTCTTGTCTCCGAAAATAGTCCCAGGTGATTTTGTTGATTTCAAGCGTCAATTGGGGCACGATGCGCGGCTTTCCTTGAAGATCAACTGATTTTATTTTTGCTTTGATTGCCGCGCCCT
>CAZHCQ010000068.1:0-3915 GCA_964531415.1 uncultured Gammaproteobacteria bacterium | reverse complement strand
TTGATAATCCGGCGCGAAGTTGTTCTCAACATCAACGCTGATGCGCTTTTTAGGCAGGTCGCGAATATGCCCGAAAGAAGATTCAACTTGGTATTCTTTGGGGAGAAATTTTGAGATTGTTTTTGCTTTTGTGGGAGATTCAACGATAACAAGGTTCATGCTCGTAGAGTATTTCTCTTGAATAAAATTTCTTCTTCGTTCATCCAGTGCGCTCGCAGACTTCCTGCAAGATATAACGATCCGGTAACAATGACGATATCTCGTTTCTTTGCTTTTTTGAGCGCACAGCAGAGAGCGTCCTGCGGATCTATAAAGAGGTGCACTGGCGCGCGCGGATTTACTTTTTTAGCAAAATTTTTCAGTGTACGCAAATTTGCGTTCGTTCTTTGCGTAATGGTATGGCGAGTAAGAAGCATCACATCTGCAAGCGGCATAATTTTTTTTGCCATTGCTTTCCAGTCCTTATTCGCCCCTGCGCCGAAGATGAGCCAGATTTTTTGGGCAGGTTTTTGAACCCCTACTTCTTTTTGAAATTTTTCAAGAAACCAGCTGATTTTATCCGGGTTGTGGGCGCCGTCTAAAATCACGAGAGGATTTTTGTGTATGATTTCAAAATGGCAGGGGAGAAACGCGCGTGCTCTGCCTCGCTTGATACAACGCTGCTGTATGCCAAGATAGTTTGCTATTGCCGCAGATAAGCTTGCGCGATGGTCAATCACGATAAGCTTCGCTGACAGCTTTTCGCAGTGCGCCTTGAACTGCTTGTGAAGCATTTTACGGCGTTCTCTTGTGAAGAGTACACCATTTCGCTTGACGATGCCAAGTTTTTCGCGGGCGATCTGTGCAAGTGTATGTCCAAGAATGTCTGTGTGGTCAAACCCAATTTCGGTGATCGCGCTTACCACAGAGCGTTTGATGACGTTTGTTGCGTCGTAAGTTCCTCCGCACCCAACTTCCAAAACAACATACGCGCACTTTTGTTTTTTAAAGTACAAAAACGCCAGCGCGGCGAGCGTTTCCAAAAAAGAGGGGACGCCATAAGGGGACTTTTCAGCGCACAGTGTAAGCGCGGGTTTGAGATATTCAACAAGCTGTGAAAATTCTTCCGGAGCAATCAGTTTCGTGCCGACTTTTATTCGTTCAATGGTTGTTGTGGGGTGCGGTTTTGTGAATGAGCCGACGCGAAGCCCAGAAGATCGGAGAATTTCATGCAGTTCGTTCACGCAGGTTCCCTTTCCGCTTGTGCCTCCCACATGGATAATGTTTAAATCGTCTTGCGGGTTTTCAAGCACGTTCATGAGGTATTTCGTGCGTTTAAGATATACGCTTGGATGTATATTTTTGTCCCTGTGCATATAATCCCGCCCGTCCGACATATTGTGCAAAGACAAAAGAAAGTCAACTGACTCGCGGTATTTCTGGACGGTTTTTAAGAATGTATGATTATACATATCTTTGGCATTGATCTTTATTCTCTAAGAGCTAAGCCTATCGTGATTTGCATGCGGGGTCAATTCTACGCGGCGTGACGCATGCCTGCCCTTTACACCCGCTTTTAAGTGTGCTAAGAAGATATGTTTTATATACTAAATTTTTATATGTATATGGAAAGAGGGTTTGTAAAATTCTTTTCAGCAGAGTTGACTGAAATAAAACTTCAAAACCAAGGGTTAAGTGATGGGGAAGCTTCTCGTTTAAAAAATGAATTGGCACTCCAAGAACTCACTCAAAAAGTCGGTGAGCGGGGGGACGTTCATGCTTATGGTGATGCAGGGATTGTTGCAGAGATTCAAGGCGGAGATGAGGTTGCACCTGTTTTATCCAAACCACAAGACACTCCAAAAGGAGTGAACGTACAAGAGGGAGAGGCAGAGGTGCCCTGGACAGAAAACGAAAGAAAAATAATTGATTGTTTGAGAGTACGAGAAGCATATGTGCAAATTGCTGGAAAGGATCTTTCTTGCGAGTCTGGCATTGCTTATCACCTGCTATCTCCAACAGTTCAGAAGATTAATATAAAAGCGGAGGAGCATCGAGAAAATTTTCAAATTAAAGTAAGGAGAAACTGGGGTTATTTTTGGATACCAACAACAGAGAGTGCGGGTTCAAAATTGGGAGGGGCAAGAGGCGAAGAAACAGAAGTGCCAGGAACAGATTTTAGAAAGATCATTTCTGGTGCAAGAGAAAGTAGAAACATGTCCCGCGCGCAACTTGCCACAGCCTGCGGTTACTCCACTCCGGCAGTTTTCCAGCTGGAATGTGAGCAGGATCATTTTCCAAGGGTAGAATTTATTAAAAAAATTGCCGAGGAATTGAAGTTAGATGCCATGGCTTTATGGAACTCTGTTGTTGATGCAATGACGGAGTATCAGAGAAATAAGTTTCAAGATTTGCAATGAGTTTTTAAGCAGTAGGGGCAGAACAAGGCTTGCTTCCTACTGTGTAAGTGTGCTAAGAAGATATGTTTTATAAACTAAATTTTTAATTATATGCCTTTAGAACTAGAGTTCGCAAAGTATCTTTCTCCTGAATCGCGAGACACACAAGTAGTTGCTGTTGATGAATTATATTTTAGAGTAGCTATTCAAACCGCAATGGCAAAGCGTGGAATCAAGCAAAATAAGCTTGCGCAATTGGCTGGGTGCAGTGCAAAGAGTGTGTCCCGTATATTGAACGATATGGCTCATTTTCCGGAATATGAAACACTTGGTAGTATCGCGAACGTACTGGGCTTAAATGTTGAGCAATTAGTGAGATCGGTGATAATAGGAAAAGTAAAACGTGAGGAGTTAAAAACAAAATCTCCACATAAGCAAGAATCTGATGAAAGCGAACAAGCAAGCCCTGAAGCAGAGCTGAATTTGACAAGAGCAAGTGGAGCAGTAGAAGAAGAAAGTCATCCTAATATCAGCTACACTGATAATACATACAATACCTAATGATGGTGGATACCAATTGAACATTTCTTAAGTTGTGTGTATCAATTAAGTTTGCCAAGTTTGGCAATTATTTGCTACACTACTCTCATGAAAACAATATATTCATTTTTGAACAAACGAAACATTCTTTTTATTCTCATTTTTGCGTTTATAGGGCTTATTGCCCTGCAGATTCCCTTTACACAGCTTGCGGGATCTAAAGTGAAATTCAGCGCGTTTGATTTTTTTGGGCCAATCGCAACCGGTTTCATCGGCACCGTGCCGGGCATTATTTCGGTGTTCTTAATGCAGTTTGCAAATTTCCTTATTCACGGCGCAAAAGTGGTTGACGCCGGAACGATTATCCGCTTTTTCCCAATGCTGTTTGCGGCAGGGTATTTTGGCAAAAAGAGCAAAGTCAGCGCGGTCATTCCTTTAATCGCAATGGCCGCGTTTATTATGCATCCGATCGGCGGATCCGTGTGGTATTTCTCGCTCTATTGGCTGATTCCGCTTCTCTGCTATTTCTTTCACGATCGCTCGCTTCTTGCGCGAAGCCTTGGCGCAACATTCAGTGCGCACGCAGTTGGAGGCGCACTGTGGATATATGCGTTTAACATGCCAAAGCCGATGTGGGATGCGCTTATTCCTGTTGTCGCGATGGAGCGCGTTTTGTTTGCGTTAGGCATTGCGGCAATGTATGTGGCTTTCAATACTATCTTAAACTTTTTAGTAGAGCGGAAAATTGTGAACTGGGAATTTTTGGTGAACAAAAAATACGTGTGGAAAATGAAGCATGTATAAAGCCTTTCCTGCGTACACACATTGAACGCTCCTGTAGGGGACGCATATATGCGTCCCTTTTAAAACCCCGGAATCCAGCCGGCGGCAACCTCAAGGTTTGCGCCGGTTATTTTTTGCGCCTTCTCGCTTAAAAGAAACTCTATCGCGTTGATAATGTCTTCATGCTGAATTTCCTGCGATTTCCGCTCAATTG
>CAZHCQ010000067.1:0-5792 GCA_964531415.1 uncultured Gammaproteobacteria bacterium | reverse complement strand
AAAGCGCAGGGTTTTTTGGTTTTTGATACGCCTTTAAAACAGCATTTTTTATAGATTCCGATGAAAACGGATCAGAGTATTCAAAGTCGTTTTTTAGTTCATTATCTGCATAGCTTTTTATTGTTTCAACCACATTACATCCGCATGCCGCGGCTTCAAGGCTTACAAACGGGTGAGGCGTACTTTCGTAAAAGCTTGCATTTACATGAACTTTTGCGTGTGCAAATAAAGCGCCCACGTTCTCGTGGGGCACTGCAGGGATATAGAGAATACGGGGAAAGCGTTTTATCTCTGCCATGATTTTTTTAAAATATGCTGTGTGATGAGGGTTGACTGCGCCTGCAAACACGAGCGGTAGTCCAGTGTTCTTGAGCGCATGAATAATGCCAAGCTGGTTTTTGCGCGTTTCAATGCGCCCGACGCAGAGAATATACTCATGGAGATGGGCAAGCGCCGGATGCGGGGACATGCTTTCACTGCGAATAAGGTCAAGCCCGAGCGGCGCAACTGCAAACGGTTTTTTTATGCCAAAATCGCGCTTTAAAGCATGCGCTTCCTCTGCTGATTGCGTGATGAGAAAGCGCGCATTTTTAAGCACGTATGCCTGCTGTGCTTTGTAGCCGGTTTTGATTTGTTCAAACACTGCTTTGCGTTGGCGGGGGTCTTTCAAAGCGCGGAAAATATTTTTTGCGGTTTCGCGCGAGCCCAAAGAGGGGAGCACGTAATTGAGCATTTTCAGCATGCCGAAGCGATGTGCCTTGTCGTAGGCATCAATAAATGCAGGGTTATGATAGATGGGCGTGAGCACAGAGGGCTTTTTTTGATGCACTGCATTTCGTGCCTGAAGAAACGTGTCGTGTATGCGCGGAGAGATATTAAACAGATGCACAATGTCGTATCCCGCGAGGTGTGGTTCAAGTTCAGTGGAAATTGCAACAGTGATATTCCCGCCAGAAATTTTTTCCAGATATTCTTTTGTTTTTTTGATTTGCACCGTATCTCCGCCCGGCGTATCAAAAAGATCAATGCGGGATGCAAGGAGTACTTTGAGTGTGGTGATCATAAAGAGGAAAGATATGCGTCAAGCGATTCCTCCCATGTGCGTTGTGGGGCAGTTTTTGCGCTCTTTAAAACTGAATAGGAAGGCCGTTGCGCCGGAAGGGGATATTCTTGGCTGGTACAGGGAATGCATATATGGGAAGGATGAGCTTTTTCAAAAATTCTTTTTGCAAAACCATGCCAGCTTGTTTCGCCGTGAGGCGTTACATGATATATGCCGTACTCGTTTGAAAAAATAATGTTTTCAAGCACATCAATAATATCGCGCGTCCACGTGGGGGTGATAATTTGGTCGCTTACCACTTTGGTTTCGCGGTGCGTCTTGGCGCGGGAAAGCATGGTGTGTACAAAATTACGGCCGTTTTGTCCGTAGAGTCCGGAGGTTCGGATAATAAAATATTTTTCGCAGTTTTCGGAAACGAGCTGTTCTCCCTTGAGTTTTGACTCGCCGTACACATTTATTGGTGCAGGCGCGTCAGTTTCAAAATACGGCGTTGTACGGTTTTTGTTTTGTCCGAAGACGTAATCAGTTGAGAAGTGGACGAGCGGAATACGGAGTGCGTTGCAGAGTTTCGCGAGTTCGCCTACCGCAAACGCGTTCACTAAAAATGCCTGCTTTGTTTCGGTTTCGGCAGAATCAACGCGGTTATACGCGGCGCAATTGATAATCATATCAGGCGTGTCGTTTTTCAGCCTTTCGTGTGTTCTTTGAAAATCAGTAATATCAATATCTGTTCGCGTATAAGGCACAGCGGTGATATTTTTTTTATCGTGAAATGTTTTGAAAATGCCGGAGCCAAGCTGTCCGGCAGAGCCGAGAATTGCTATTTTCACATTTAGATCATCTTTTCCGTCCATGTTTTTGGAGTTTTTTCGTTGATAATTTCAAGCGGGAGGTGGTACGCAAAGGGTTTGACGCCGCGTTTTTTAATCCAAGCAATCATTTCGCCTAAGCCTTGCTCAAGCGTGTAATTTGTTTTGTAGCCAAACAGCGCCCGCGCCTTGTTCGCGGAACAGGTCGCAAGTTTTATTTCCTGCGGCCGGCCAGCCACATAGATGGGCTGTACGTCAAATTTGATAATGCGTGCAATCGTTTCCGCAAGCTCATTGATAGTGATAAATTCTTCATCCGGCCCGATATTGATGATCTCTCCCGCAACATTTGTGGCGTCAACTAATTTTTCAAGAATTTGAATATCGTCATGAATAAAGCTGAAACAGCGTTTTTGTTCGCCGTTGCCGTAAATAATCGGCTGTTTGCCCTGAAGCATGCGGTTAATCATGATGCTCGCGACGTTTCTATAGGGGTCGTCGTATTTTTGGCGCGGACCGATGATATTATGAGGAACGGTGATAACGTACTCAACTCCGTGTATGGTACAGAGCTGGCGGACGAATTCTTCAGAAACGGCTTTTCCAAGCCCGTATGGATCTTCGGGTTTTGTCGGCATACTTTCGGTAAAGGGGACGCTTTGGCCTCCATAACGCGCCATGCTTGAGCAAAAGATGAATCTTTTTACGCGGTTTTGGATTGACGCTGAAAGAATGCCGGTTGTTGCGGTAACAATATTTTGTGTTACCAGATGCGGGCTGAATACGCTTAAGCCTTCATAGGCAGTTGCGGCGCAGTGGTACACAACGTCAACTCCTTTTAACACCTGTACGAGCTTGTTGAAATCGTTGCAGTCGTATTCATAAAACGTAACGCCGTTTGGAATATTGTCTTTGTAGCCGCCGATGAGCGTGTCGTTTCCAGAAACGGCATGTCCGTTTGCAATGAGCGCGTCAGCAAGATAGCTTCCTAAAAATCCTGCAACTCCAGTGATAAAAATGTTCATATTTCAAATAAATAGGGTGAAGAGCAGTTTTGGTAGCGGGGGCCGGGATCGAACCGGCGACCTAGGGGTTATGATTCCCTCGCTCTAACCATCTGAGCTACCCCGCCGTAATGATAAAAGAGGGCGTTTCCGCCCTTGATGCGTTGTTAAAATTTTTGGTTGCGGGGGGGGAATTGCACCCCCGACCTCCTGGTTATGAGCCAGGCGAGCTGCTACTGCTCCACCCCGCGGCAATGATCAACCTTGCGTTCTTTCTTTATGTATATAACGTGATTTTTTGAGAAAGTCAATGAACAAGAACAAAGTATACTTTAGCAAAAAAAACAAAAAACACCAAATGCAGTGTGCCTGACAGTACTGTTTTCTTTTGATACGATGAAAGATGTTGTATGCATACACGCACTATTTTTGGAATACGCATTGCCCTCGTTTTTTTGCTTGCCGCTCTGTACGCGTTTTTTTTGGCCGTGCCGGTTGATCTTACAACCGCAGATGTAGGCAGGCATTTAAAAAACGGCCAGCTTTTTCTTGAAACAATGCGTCCGTTAAACACGAATTTTTATTCATATACGCATTCAGACTTTTCGGTGATCAATCACCACTTTGGGAGCGGCGTTGTGTTTTTTCTGATAGAAAAGCTTTTTGGCTTTGTTGGCCTTTCTGTATTTTATATCCTTCTTTGCATTGCGGCCTTTCTGCTTTTGTTTTGGATTTCATGGAAAGAAGCGGGCTTAAGAATTTCCGCGCTTATGGCGGTTTTTCTGATTCCTCTGATGGCGCATCGCATGGAAATTCGTCCGGAGGGGTTTAGCTATTTTTTTTCTGCTCTTTTTTTCTTCATTTTGTGGAAACACAAAAAGGGCGAACTCAACTTTCGGTGGCTTTTTATTTTGCCCGTTCTTTCAGCGCTTTGGGTAAATCTGCATATTTATTTTGTGCTTGGAGCGGGAATCATCGGCGCTTTTTTGCTTGCGGGCTTGGTAAAAAAAGAAGGCCGCTCTTCTGCCAAACAGCTCGGCATGATTTTCGGGCTGTCTGTGCTTGCATGGTTTGCAAATCCGTTTGGCGTCGCGGGCGTGCTGTACCCGTTTGCAATTTTTAGAGAGTACGGATATACGGTTTTAGAAAATCAGTCGGTGTGGTTTCTTGAAAACATACATTTTCCTCTGCCAAACTTAAGGCTTTTTGAGGTAACACTTGCCGTGTATGTGTTCGTTTTCCTTGCGGCGCTGATTCATCGGAGGAAAAAGTTTCCTCTTGCGTTGTTTTTCATAACGGCATTTTTTGGCATTATGGCATTTTTTGCGATACGAAATTTCACGCTGTTTGCGCTGTTTGCCCTGCCGAGTTTGTCGGCGCATGTTTCATCGCTTATCCCTCGCCGATGGCTTCAAAAGAATTTTTTTACGCGCGCGTTCCCATTTGCTTGTGCGCTTGCGATACTTCTTGCAAATTACAAAAACATCATGTTGCACGCTCGGCACGGCGGAATCGGTCTTGCCAAGGGTAATAGCGGCTCTGCGGAGTTCTTTCTGCGTGCAGGCATTAAAGGGCCTATCTTTAATAATTATGACATTGGCGGCTATCTTATTTACTCTCTTTTCCCGGCCGAAAAGGTGTTTGTTGATAACCGCCCTGAAGCGTATCCGCCTGCGTTTTTCCAAAAAACATATATTCCAATGCAGGAAGATGCACGCGTATGGAATGAAAAGAGTAAAGAGTACGGCTTCAACGCAATTGTGTTTGGCTATCACGATGCAACGCCGTGGGCAAAGTTGTTCCTGCGCCGCATCATTGATGATCCTTCATGGGCGCCGGTGTATTTTGACAAGTACGCGCTGATTCTTGTTCGGCGCACGTTTGAAAACCAAAAAATTATTGAGAAGTACGAGCTGTCTCAAAAGGCGAATGCCAGTATTCGCGATTAAGTTTGAGGCTATGATATGTTCATGCCCAAGTATGTTTATGATGCTTGGAAGTTTGTATTTAGTAAATGCATTTTGTCCTTAAAGTCAGGTTCTGGTGGGCAAGGTGGGAATCGAACCCACATGAGGTAACCCCCACAGGTTTTTGAGACCTGCGCGTCTACCAGTTCCGCCACTTGCCCATGATTCCATTGTTTTCAAGCCGCCAGTGCACTATATTAAAAAAATGTTTTTTTGGCAATGTGTGAGGCTAATAGGCAAGCTTATACCGCTCAATTAAGCTTGCCGTTTCTTCCCCGCGCGCCTCTTCGCGTATTTTCCCGCTCTCAAGCCACAGTACGTGGCTACAGAGGAGTTGTATAGCGGCTAATTCATGCGAAACCATAATAATAGTAGTGCCGCGAGAGTGGAATTCTTGAAATTTTTGGAACGATTTTTCTCTGAATTTTTCATCGCCAACCGCGAGTACTTCATCTACAATCAAAATTTCCGGATTTGCAAAAACCGCAATAGAAAAGCCAAGCCGCATCTGCATGCCGGATGAATACGTACGGAGCGGTTCGTCTATAAATTCGCCAAGTTCTGCAAAAGCAATGATGGCGTCAAAATTTTCTTTAATCTCTTGTTTGTTGTAGCCGATAAGCGTTGCGTTCAGATATATATTTTCTCGTCCGGTGAGATCATGGTGAAAACCAGCGCCCAGTTCAAGCAGGCTTATGAGCCGCCCTTTTACCTTGAGGGCGCCGGAAGTCGCCGCAGTTACGCCGGAGAGAATTTTCAAAAGAGTGCTTTTCCCTGCTCCGTTTCTGCCGATAATGCCGAGAATCGATCCTTTTTCAAGGGTAAATGAAATATCTTTCAGCGCCCAAAAATCGTGTTTTTTCTGCATGCCTAAAATCGTTTTGGCAAGCATAAACCGTTCAGACTGGTGCGTGAGCGTGTATTTTTTGCTTATTTTGTGTGCAGAGAT
>CAZHCQ010000066.1:0-6643 GCA_964531415.1 uncultured Gammaproteobacteria bacterium | reverse complement strand
GGGTTATTTGCGCTTGCATAAGTATTGAGAGAAAGCGTGCCCACGCTTACGCCTTGGGTTGGTGAGTTCATACTATCGGCGTTTCTCGTCGTCTGCGTAATTATCTGCATCACGTGCAGTCCTTGTTGCTCCACCTCGGCGATGGTTTGGTTTTTAACGCGGGACTGGAGAAGCGTGGAAAGAAAGAGCGAGGTAATCAAAAGCAACAAAGCAGAAACGCTCACATAGAGAAGAAGTTCAATCAGGGTGAAACCGTTGTGAGCATGTAGGTTTTTCATACTTATTGCGGGGCAATTACAATTAACTCCTCGTTGTCAGAGTTGCCGATAACATACGCCCTGTCTTTTGTTGCGTGATACGCAATCCCGTTCAAGGCATTATTACCATTTACATCAAAAGATCCAACTATTTGCGGTGTTGGAAGAATTGATATGTCAACAACTTGAAATTCAGCGCTGTTGGCATCTGTTGCCAAAAAGGCGTATTGATTGTTATTTCCAAGCCCAATATCGCGAATATTATCGCCGCCGTCATAAAACCCGATTTGAACCGGACTGGTTGGTGTTGTTACATCAAAAATATGCACGTCCCCGCTGCCAAGCGTTCCAACAATGGCCGTTGTTCCAAAAACAGCGACTGTTTCGCCATTGTCATTGCTCGGGATATTATACCCTCCGAGCAAAGAGGGAGATGACGGATTGGATACGCTTACTACCTGAAGTTCTTGAGAATTACTGTCTGATGCGACATACGCGTAGTTTCCAAGCACTTTTACTTTATTCGCGTGAGCGCCAAGATTTACTGATCCAAGTCCAACTGGCGCCGTCTTTACCGTTACATCCACAACTTGAAATTCATCGCTTCCGCTTGAAGCCCGCACCAAATATACTATATTGCCATTTAAGCCAACCGCATTCCCGTCGGCGTTTCCAGTTGCGTTGTACCAGCCGACTTTTACTGGAGACGCCGGGGTGCTGATGTCAATAATTTTCATCTCTTCGCTGTTATCGGTTGAGGCGACATAGGCATAGTTCCCGGACACCTCAATGTCTTTTGGGGTTCCGTTGAGAGTTAAGCTCCCTATTTGTATCGGATTATCCGGATTGCTGATGTCAAAAACAATAAAATTCGGACTTCCTCCGGCCATAACTATATAGGCATAGTCATTTTGCGCCGCAATTTTGAGGCCATTTTGATTTCCGGAGATATTTGCATTGCCTGTTTGAGTCGGGCTTGCCCAGTTGCCAATTTTATAAGCAATCCAATTTGTAAAACGCGTGGCAAGCGAAACTAATCCTGTTCTTTGCGGATTCTGCTGCCACGAAACATTTGCGGTTATATTTTTACGATTTGCATCTGCCGAGGCAATCACTATATTTCGCGTGAAAATATCAGTTGTATCTTGCGAGCCGGACAAGTTCCATTGGTTGCTTGTTGTTGTTAAACCATACGTACCGTCGGTAAGATTAGAAAACCCGGCATCTCTGATATTCCGCGTTGCCTCTAATCCTTCTTCCGCGAGCAGCGCGGCGCGGGCGCGGTTTCCTGCAAGCGCGGTTGCTTCTTGACCGTACAGATAGGCGCCAACAAGTGCGGTTACAAGCAAAACAAAAACAGCGCTTGAGAGGATAATCTCAACAAGCGAGAACCCCTGCTGGTTAGTAGCTTGCCGTTCCTTTCGCATTGAGTGTAATATTCCTTGTTTCATTATTTACCGATGTAAGCGTGAGCGTGCCGGTTGCCTGCGGCAGGCCGGTGAATTTTGTAAATACAACTTCCCAAAAATTCCCCAGCGCGCTTGATGGTGTAATACTGCTTGGGAGATCAAATGTTTCATCATAAGATGCGTCGCGGCCTGCATAGCTTGTTCCCTTAAAGAGCGTGATGCTTCCGATTTGCGCCCGCACTCCCCAACTCGTATCGCCGTCTGTGGCTTGCGCTAAAACTTGCGCCCTGCGCGCGGTTTGGGCAAAAGTTACTGCGGCAATGTCTAAATTGTTTCTGTTTTGAAATGCCTGATAAATCGGAATAGAAATGCCCGCGATAAGGGTGATCGTCGTGATGGAAAGTAAAATTTCAAGTAGAGTGAAGCCGGTATTCTTCATAGTTATTGCGTACCAGCGCCGGAATTAAAGCCGCCGACCAGGCTATAAATAGGCAGAATGACCGCAAGCGCCACTGCCACAACGCCGAGCCACACAATCACAAGGAGGATCGGCTCTAAAATAACGGTAAGATTTTTTGTTGTGGTGTCTGCTTTTGCTTCAAAGGTCTGGCCGATCTTGAGCAATGTTCGGGCAAGCGTTCCTGATTGTTCACCGGCAACAATCAGCTGTTGGATGGGCGCAGGAATGAGGCGGGACGTAGCCCGAAATGTGGCAAAGCTTTTTTGCAGGGAATTCCCGTCTCCTACGCAAGCGCATACATGCGTGTAGAGTTTTTTATAGTACGAGATTTCCGTAGCGCTCGCGAGCGAATCCAGCGCGTGCGTAATGGGGAGCCCCGCTTCAAGAAGCGTGCCTAAAAGATAGCCAAACCGCGCAACTTCTATTTCTTTATATAAGAGTGTGCACGCCGGGCAAAAAAAATAACAAAAATTGCCCGATGAATTTTGTTTTGGAAAATGAAAAGGTAAAGAAGAATGCTAACAGTATGGCGATAATGCCGGCTGGAACAACAAAGCGGCCGTGAACGCCAAGGAATGCTCCGGCGCCAATGAGAACTTTCGTCATCAGCGGTAATTTTATGTTGAGCTGGGTAAAGACAGTCGCAAGCTTGGGCAAGATAAACCACGCAATCCCAACGCCGATAATAACCGTAAGCGAGAGTACAAACACCGGATACATCATGGCGGAATGGAGTTTAGATTTAAACACGCGGTCTTTTTCTTGTTCAATCGCAATGACGTTTAAGTTTTCGGTGAGTTTTCCTGACTCTTCGCCGAGGCGAATCAAAGAAACTGCATGTTCGGGAAAAAGTCGGCTTAAAGCAAGCGCTTTCCACAAAGGAGAACCAGACTCAATATCTGATTTCAGCGAGGCAATGATAGCTTTCATGCGGCGGGACCGCACCTCTTTCGCTATCGCGTCAAGCACGGCTAAAATGGGCATGCCTCCTGCAAGCAACATGCTCAAATTTTCAACGAAATAATCTCGTTCTTTATTGAGGCCGAACGTAAAAAGCGGGCGGTGTGCGCGTGCATGTGTGCCCGCTTTGCGTTTTAAGGGTTCTTGTGGTTTCATCATAGCCGATTTTTTATTTGAGCGCCGGCGGTTCTGCGACGCGGAGCAATTCTTCAAGCGTTGTTACTCCGGCTTTTACTTTTTCAATCCCGTCTTCAAAAAGAGATTTTGAACCTTCTTTGCGCGCGAGTTTCCAGATTTCTTGCGTTGAGGGAGAGTGCAAAATAAGGTTTTGCATCTGGGGTGTAATCGGGATAAATTCAAAAATCGCGGTGCGGCCTTTATAGCCTGTGTACCCGCACGCCGCGCATTTTTTCCCTTCATAGAGTGTTATGGATGCGCCTTTTACATAAGGGAGGGTTGCTTTCAATTGCGGCGTTTCAAAACTTTTTGCAGACCGCGCCACGCTGTGTTTGCAGTGCTCGCATATTTTTCGAACGAGTCGCTGGGCAACAATCACTTCAAGCGTAGAGGCAAGAAGAAACGGCTCAATGCCCATATCCAGAAGCCTTGGAAGAGCGGTTGCCGCATCATTGGCATGAAATGTGGAATAGAGGAGGTGGCCGGTAAGTGCCGCGTTCAGGGCAATTTCGGCGGTTTCGTTATCGCGGATTTCTCCGACTAAAATAATATCCGGATCTTGGCGAACGATGGAGCGCAAGCCTTTTGCAAAGGTAAGATTTGTTTGGCTATTGACCTGAATTTGATTCACGCCAAGCATTTTATATTCTACCGGATCTTCTATGGTTGTAATATTTACCCCGGGGTTATTAACAAGCTTAAGAAGCGTATAGAGCGTTGTTGTTTTTCCGCTACCGGTCGGCCCGGTAACGAGTATCATGCCAAAAGGTTTTTGTGCGGCAGTTTCAAGAATATCTTGGTGTGCCGAAGAGAGGCCGAGATGCCCTAAAGATAACCCTTGCACATACGCCGCAAGAACGCGGAGCACTACTTTTTCTCCTTCAATTGTGGGAACAACAGAGGCTCGAAGGTCAACTACTGTTTCTCCCTGCTCGTAGCGTAAAGAGCCGTCTTGGGCGGAAAAATGCTCGTCAATCCGCAAACGGCTTTGCACTTTAATCCGATTGAGAATATTTTCGTAGTATTCTTTAGGAAGACGGCCGGCTTCATGCAAAACGCCGTCAACACGAAATCGCACTAAAACCTCTTGCTGTTGGGGCTCAAAATGAATATCAGAAGCATGAAATACGAGCGCATCAGCAAAAATTTCTTCTAAAAGCTCCGGCGCAACACGGCCGTTGTCTTTAATAATTTTAGAAAAGCGTGTTTCAAGAGGTTTTTGGTAGTGGACAAAGCTCGCTGTAATGTCTTCGGTAAGCGAGTACGCAATGCTGATTTTTGTGCCGGGAAATAACTTTTTTAACGCCGGCGGCAGTTCGGCGTTTTTTGGATCATCAGTAGTAACCGTGATGCTGTTTGTTTCTTCTTTACACAGGATTGCATGATATTTTTTTGCAATTTCTTCTGGAATTTTTTGTACCTGTTCAGGTTCAGCAGGCGCTGAATTTAAATCTACATAGGGAACATTGTGCGATTCTGCAACTGCCTGGCCGAGGAGATCTTTGGTAATAAGATTTTCTTGGAGCAGGTATTCCACAAAGGACGTGCGGTGCGTTTTGGCAAACTCATCCGCGCGCCTTACATCTTCTTCGGTAATATAATTTTCCTTGAGAAGCGTTTGCTTAATCGCTTTGTCGTCAAAATTCATACAGATTTTCGTTATGCCAAAAACTGTTCTACTTTTGTAACAATCACTGCAATGGGGGTATTTGATTTGATAAAAAATTCTTTTGCGCCGAGCGCTCTTACGCGTTCTTCGTCATCATCTTGGCTTAAATTACTCAAAACGATGACTGGCGTTTGAATTTTTTTTTGTTTGAGTGTTTCAAGCACCCTGAATCCGTTCATTTGCGGCATCACGAGGTCTAGTAAAATAAGAGAGAAGGACTGTTCTTCAAGCATCTCAATTCCTGCCTCTCCATTTGACACGCTCACTACTTCAAAGCCGGCATGTGTCAATTTCAGTTCAAGGGCACGAGCCATTGGCTTTTCGTCTTCAATAATGAGAATTTTTTTTCCTTTCGTTGGCATAGGAAGAAGGGGGTAATTAAGTAGAATAGTCTTCTCTTATAATATCATATTTGTGGGCGAAATGCTCTCCAGTTTTTAGAGTTCAACTATTGCCCGCCGCGGCAAGCAGGGGAATGGCGGAAAGGCGCATTAGCTGATTATTAATCCTGCCCATAAATCGTCAAGAAATATTTTCCAGGGCATAATCGTTATGCCGTTCACAGTGCGTGGCCGTGCGTCTAATGAAACAACAATTTCTTTTTTTGGTTTATACTCTTCCTGAAACGCATTCATACTGCGTAAATGATGCGAGTGAACCTCGGCAACGCCTTTCACTTCAAGCGCAACATCTCTATCGCCAAGAATAAAATCCACCTCAAAACCGGAAGCGGTTCTCCAGTAGGAAATAGGGTACTCTCGTCCGGAGTAATGGCTATGCGCGATGATCTCTTGTAAAATAAAGTGTTCAAAGGCTCGGCCAAATATCTCGCTTCCCGCGGAAATAGCCCCTCGTTTAAGGAGCGCATTTGCGATGCCAACATCAAACAAATAAAACTTTGGCGCCTGTATAATGCGCCGTTTAGATTTTTTTTGAAATGCTTCTACAAAACGCGCCAGAAGAGTATCTGTTAAAATTTGAAAATATTCTTTCACCGTAGGGCTGCTTACGCCGCATTCTCGGGCGATATTGGTAAAATTTACCATCTCTCCGTTGGAAAATGACGCACTCTCAAGAAACCTTGCAAAAGCCGGAACATTTCGGGTAAGCGCTTCGGCGGCAATTTCTTCTTTCAAATAGTCCCCCACATACGAACGCCCCAAAAGCTCTGGTTCATCGGCTTGATAAAGCCGCGGAAGCAGGCCGTGATTGAGCGCTCGCAAAAAGTCAAAATTTGGAATCTCTTGCGATACAAGGGGAAAAAGTTCATACCGTAATGCCCGTCCCCCTAAAAGATTTCCTCCTCCGCGTTTGAGTTTACGGGCGCTTGAGCCGCACAAAACAAATTGAATTTTTTTATTGACGATAAGCCACTGAATTTCATCAAGGAGCTGGGGAATTTTTTGCACCTCATCAATAATAACAGGAGATGTAGGATAATTTGCGAGGAGCTCTTCTCTAAGCAGTGCCGGCTTTCTATTGAGCCTTTCAAATTCATTGGACAATAAAAGATCGTAATAAGGAGAACTGGGAAAGAGAGTTTTGAGAAGCGTGCTTTTGCCGCTTTGTCGAGGCCCCCATAGAAAACAGCTTTCTGTGCCTAACCCTCTAAATTGTTGCAATCTTTTATACATAAAATTACATGTTATTTTAAATAATAATTTTATTATATCATGTAAAATGCTTAAATTGGAAATGATTGCACGATCGT
>CAZHCQ010000065.1:0-3350 GCA_964531415.1 uncultured Gammaproteobacteria bacterium | reverse complement strand
TTGTTTCCATGTTTCAGTTAGTAGCATAGTCTTGACTGAATTTCAACGGCTTGCTAAGGTGGTTTGTTTGTTGGCGTTTTTTTATCAAGCCGCTGGGCTTCGGCCCAGGCAAGCTCATAGATTTTTTTCATCGCGTCCGCGATTTCCTCGCTTTCAATGATAATGCCGAGTTTTTCCCGCCATGAGGCAATCATGATTTTATTGTCGTAAATGTCTATTTCAGGAGAAAAGTAGAATTTATCAGCAGGGATGAGCATCATTTCGCGCGTTTCCTCCATATTATGCCTTTCGCGCTCTAAAGCCGCAGGCGTTAAAGGCACAATGCCGCGGATATGAATGCCTTTTTGCCCGCGCCGTTTATAGTAGGATGGGAAATAATTGGGAAGCGCCTTATGCATATCGTCAAACGTGGCGTACGCTCGGATAGGCTCATGCGAAGTGAGTGTGTCCTCATATACTTGAATAAGCCCATCCGTGCCTTCATAAAAGCGCACTTTTGGGCGATCGCCTTGTGCGTGTATTGAAGTAAGCTCTGGCACGAGTTGCTCTGCCCGCAAAAGTTCTGCCTGGTCTCTTTTTAATTTTTCGCGAGCAATCTCTACAATTTTTCCCGGCGGCTCCGCAAGGTACTCCTGCTTTGGTTTCTTCCCGGAAATGCTTGCAAGCCCTTTGTGCATGAGCGTTTCTAAAATTACATAACCCGTGGTTCTTTTGATATGCGCCCTGCGCGAAATGTGCGACACGGTTCCTTTGCCAAGCTCTAAAAGAG
This sequence comes from uncultured Gammaproteobacteria bacterium, assembly GCA_964531415.1. GTDB lineage: Bacteria > Patescibacteriota > Patescibacteriia > UBA9629 > CAZHCQ01 > CAZHCQ01. Next base: position 2,581 of record CAZHCQ010000065.1, on the reverse strand, counting down.
CGATATACACATGGGCTTCTTTTTCGCTAAAACCCAGTTTTTCAAGTGAAGTTTTGAGAGAGTTGTTATTGTTTGGCATAGTGTTTTTATTATATTTGAAATAAGAAATTGTGTCAATAGTTATTAACATAATTTGCTTATATAATTATTATACTTGTTTTAACAGTATTTTTGAAGGTATATTTTGATAATAGCTCTTGACAAAATTATTTTTCGCGTTATACTATGCGTGAAAGAATATATGGATACGTTTTATGTATCCAATAATTTTTAACACTATGAAACAAACAAGAGTTTTCTTCCTTGCGCTCGCGGCGGTTTTTCTGTTCAGCGCGGGGTATATTTCTCGCGATTATGTTTTTCGCGATACAGAAAAGCCGAACAAAGCACGGAATCAGCCTCAAAAACAAAGCGGGTCAGCGAAAGATCAGGGTCCTGTTAAAATCGGGTGGGTAGGGCCACTTACTGGCGATGTAGCGTATTTAGGGCAGGATTCGCTTAAATCGGCACAGATTGCGGTTGAGGAAGTAAACGAGGCTGGCGGAATAAACGGCCGTCCGCTTGAACTTTTGATAGAAGACGGCAAATGTTCTCCGAAAGAGGGCGCATCTGCGGCAAACAAGCTTATCAACATTGATAACGTGCCGGTCATTTTAGGGGGGCAGTGTTCGGGCGAACTCTTGGCAATGGCTCCTCTTGCAGAAGAAAAGAAGGTGGTGCTGATTTCCGGGTGTTCGTCCGCGCCAACGGTTACAAACGCCGGAGACTATACGTTTCGCACCTATCCCTCTGATGCATTTCGCGGGGTGTTTACAGCCGAGTACGTGGTCAACGCGTTAGCCAAGAAAAAAGTTGCGGTTCTTGCTGATCTGGGAGATTGGGGGCAAGGCAATAAAAATTCGTTTAGTGCGCGGTTTCTGGAACTTGGGGGAGAAATCGTGGTAAGCGAAGATTTTGCGCAAGAGAGCCGCGATTTTCGCACCAGCATTGCAAAATTTAAAAACAGCGATGCAGAAGCAGTGCTGTTTTACGGATATACCGAAGCCTCGCTCGCATTTTTAAAGCAGGCAGAAGAGTTGGGGTTGAGCGTGCCGCTCATTGGCGGCGATACCTGGGGCGACGCGGAAATTCACAAAAATAGTTTTGCGGAAGGAATTCGCTATCCTGATATTGTAACCAATTATGCAAGCGCATGGAAAAAGAAAATGGAAGATCGCGGAATTTCGTTTTCAATCTGCACGCCGAGAAATTATGACAACGTGAAGATCATCGCTGGTATTATGAACCGCGTGGGGATGGATGCAGAAAGCATTAAAAACGAGCTGTATAAAATAAAAAATTACCCGGGCGTAAACGGCCCAATTACCATAGATAAAAACGGAGATTTAGCCTCGGCAGAGTATGACATGCTGATTGTAAAAGACGGAAAAGCGGAAGTGGAGAATTGAATATAACTTTATGAATATTGAAAACAATTTTATACAGAAAAAAGTTGAAAATGGTGCAGAGGAGAAGAAAAGAAAAAGAATTGTTCTTGTTGATGGGACTGTTGCGAAATGAACCAAACTGTCATTGCGAGGAGCGATAGCGACAAAGCAATCCTTTATTAAAGGCAAAACGAGATTGCTTCGTTTCGCTCGCAATGACAGAAGATGTATTTCGCAACAGCACCTTGCGCCAACCGGAAAATGCGCAACTGGGCCACTTCTCCCGGAGGGACAGCCGGGTATATACGGCAAAGTAGCGAAAATGTTGAACAAATATATGCCCACTGAACGCTAAGTAAAAATAATAGGCAAGCCTTCATATTCTCTCTTTTATGTTGAATTCCTGCGCTTTTTGCCATGCAAGCTCATAAATTTTTTTCATCGCATCCGCGATTTCTTCGCTTTCAATGATGATGCCGAGTTTTTCTCGCCACGAGGCAATCATAATTTTATTGTCGTATATGTTAATCTCCGGGGTAAAGTAATAGGTATCTGCAGGAACAAGCACGGTTTCTCGTAATTCTTCTTTGTCTCTTTCCGCGCGTTGTTTGCCTGTTTGCGTATTTGGCACAATTGCGCGAATCTTGATTCCTTTTTTTGTTCTTTGTTTATAGTAGTTTGGAAAGTAATTTGGCAGTGCATTGTGCATATCGTCAACATTTGCATACGCGCGTATTTCACTCTGCGAGGTCAGCGTGTCTTCATACACGTGTTTCAGCCCATCCCTGCCTTCATAAAAACGCACTTGCGGATGGCCGCCAACGCTATGAATTGATTTTAGCTTTGGCACAAGCTCGCGCGCGTTTATGATCATTTCACCGTATTGCCTCTTTTTTTCTTCTAAAAACGCTATCAGCGCCTCCGGCGGTTCTGCCGCATATTCTTGCTTTGGTTTTTTCCCTGAAATGCTCACAACGCCCTTTGCGGAGAGAGAACTCAAAATATCATATCCAGTAGTGCGGTTGATCTGCGCCCTTTGTGATATTTTTGCAACTGTGCTTTTTCCAAGTTCAAGCAGGGCCACATACACAGTGGCTTCTTTCTCGCTGAATCCAAGCTCTAAAAGAGCCGTGTTGAAATTTTCTTGTGATTTT
>CAZHCQ010000064.1:0-5883 GCA_964531415.1 uncultured Gammaproteobacteria bacterium | reverse complement strand
GTGATTGTGTTTAGCGGAAAGATTTTACGGGGAAACAGGGCAAAAAAATTCAGGGAAGTTGAATTTGAGGCGTATGAAAGCGTTGGCATGCCCCCCCTTGGAATTATTGAACACGATATACGTTTAACCGGCGAGCATCTCCGCAAAAGCCGCTTACCCATCACGCTGTTTGATAAACTTGAAAACAACGTGTGCATTCTCAAAATAACACCGGGCATGAACCCGCACATCATCACTAAACTCATAGAGATGGGATATAAAGGCATTGTTTTGGAAGGATACGGCCCGGGGCATCTTCCAATTGGAAAAAACTCGCTCATTCCGGAAATTGAACGAGCGGTTAAACAAAATATTCCAGTCATTGTGGGAACACAGTGCGCGCTTGGCTCATCGTGGATGTGTTTGTATGAAGTAGGGAAGAAAGCTCTTGATGCGGGCGCACTACCCGGCTACGACATGATGTGCGAAACCGCAATGACAAAACTGATGTGGATTCTCGGCAATTTTAAAAACGACATGCGCACCATCAAAAAATTAATCTTGAAAAATATCGCGGGAGAAATATCAAGCGCGAGGTCCGCCAAAGACAAAAGAATTTGGAAGTATGATTTTTAATTTCTCTTCTTCTGATGCAAAGCAAAAAACCGGTAAAAAATAAATATACCTTGATGAAAGAAACAGAGGCAAAGTACCGCCACCTGTTTACCCATGCAAACGACATGATTTATCAGATTGATCTTCAAGGCATGCTTTTAGAAGCAAACCCGTCCACAAAAAAAATTACCGGATACTCACCAAAAGAACTGATTGGAAAAGATATACTTAAACTTGGATGTATTCCCCAATCATATCATGGCAAAATCAAAAAACAGCGGCAATTTCGGCTCTCCGGAGCAAAAAATGCAACACGGGCAATGTATGAATTTGAGTGGATCCATAAGAACGGCAAAATGATAACATTGGAAACAAATGCGGCCCCCATTTATAAAGACAAAAAAATAATCGGACTGCAGTGCATTGCACGCGATATTACCGCAAGGAAACAGCAAGAACGCGCGCTGATCACCACGAACAAAGACCTTGAACAGGTTGTAAAGGAACGGACAAAAAAAATTAAAAAATTGAATACGGCTCTTGAAAAAGGTATCAGGGAACGAACAAAAAATTTAAGGGCCAGCAATGAACAACTAAAAAAATTGCTTCAAGATAAAGCAAATTTCTTCAAACAAACCGCAGAGCAATTGAGCATGCCGCTTGCGGTGATGCACAAAAATGCCGAACTTCTTCTTTCCAAAGACTCCTCACAAGAACAGGCAAAAATTATTTATCTTGAATCAGACAAACTGCAAAAAATTCTTTCTGATTTTTCATATCTTGCAACCGATGACGCAACAAAACACGAAACACTTGATGCGCATGCAATAGATTGGGAAGAAATTTTTGTGCATGTACTACTGGAACTCGGCGACTGTGCGTTAGAAAAACAAATTCACATTGACCGCGCGTTTGGCGCTTCCACGCAAACCTACCACGGCAATCCCGCATATCTGGCAAAGTTGCTTTTCCATCTGTTAAGCAATGCCATTAAATTTAGCGATTACGGAGGGAAAATTTCCTTGAGAATCACAGAGGTAAAAAACGGCGTGGAGCTTACCGTTGAAGATCAGGGGATTGGCATTGCAGAAATACACAAAAAAAGAATCTTTGACAATTTCTATAAAATTTGTCCTCTGAAAAATCAGAAACAAGTGGGAACGGGCATTGGGCTCACTATTTGCAAATCAATTGCGGATCTCCATAAAGGGAAAATCACTGTTGAAAGCGTTATAAATGAGGGTACGAAAGTAACGGTCTTTTTGCCTTTTAATAATATTTGAAAAGCCTTAGATGCGAATTGCCTGATAATTTGGCGCTTCTTTGGTGATCTGCACATCGTGCGGATGGCTCTCTTTCAAGCCGGAGGCAGTAATTTGCACCATTTCTGCTTTGTGTATAATTTCGCTTATATTTTTTGCGCCAATATAACCCATACCCGAACGAATTCCGCCGCACAGCTGAAATAAAATCTCGGTTACTGCTCCTCTGTATAATACTCTGCCTACAATGCCCTCCGGCACAAGCTTCTCCGGATTATTTTGCTCGCCCTGCCCGTACCGATCTTTTGCCCCTTCCTTCATTGCCTCCAGAGAACCCATGCCGCGATAGGATTTATACATGCGGCCTTCATAGTACTCAACTTCACCCGGCGATTCCTGCGTTCCAGCGAGCAACCCCCCAAGCACAACACAGTGTGCGCCTGTAGAAAGCGCCTTTACAATATCACCGGAATATTTTATTCCGCCGTCAGCAATAATCGGAACTCCGCTTTTGCCCGCACCTTTCACTGCTTCCATAAGAGCGCTCATTTGCGGCATGCCTGCTCCGCTGATGATCCGCGTGGTACAAATTGAGCCCGGGCCAACCCCCACTTTCACCCCGTCAGCTCCTGCTTCTATAAGCGCTTTGGCACCTTGCGCTGTTGCAACATTTCCGGCAATCACCTCTACCTCTTTTAAGAGTTTATCGTGTTTGACGAGCTTGACCATATCAATAACTCCCTTTGAATGCCCATGCGCAGTATCTACAACTAAAACATCAACCCCGGCGCCAACCAGGCTGACTGCTCTTTCATACGCATCCTTGCCAACTGAAATAGCCGCGCCAACGCGCAACCGCTTTTGCGCGTCTTTCACGCTGTCTGGATACTGCTCATTTTTTTCCAAGTCCTTGCGCGTTACGATGCTTGCGAGCTTACCGTGTTTGTCAACAATATGAAGAATTGAAAGTTTTCGTTCTTTGATAATCTTATTCGCTTGTTTTAAGGTAATCGGCTCTTTTGCCGTAACTATATCCTTAAGCGGCCTCATAACGTCTTTAACTTTTTTTGAAAGGTCGTCTGGGAGAAAATAATCAAGCTCGGTAATCAGCCCAGAAAGTTTGCCCTTTGTGTCAACCACCGGGACTTTTTTATACCCAAGCTCGGTTCTAATTTTTGCAACATCATAAATATGCTGGCCCTCGGTGATGGTAACTGGCTTGTCAATGAAGCCATTTTCAAAACGCTTCACCAATGCAACTTGGCGCGACTGCTCTTCAACGGATAAATTCTTGTGAATAATGCCTATACCGCCATTTAAGGCCATGCTGATTGCCATCTCGTGCTCTGTAACCGTGTCCATCGGCGAACTCACTATCGGAATATTAAGCTTTATCCCTCGCGTCAAATACGTTTGTAAATTCACCTCCTTTGGCAGTACCTGCGAATAATTTGGTATGATGAGCACATCATCAAATGTTAATGCTGTTTTCATACATGTTATAATGATTATTAAATATGCTATACTCATCATACAGCCATTTTTGCTTACATACAAGATAATATGAACGCAGTATCAACGCATGATCAGATTGCCATTATAGACTTCGGCTCTCAATATACACACCTTTTGTCCCGAAGAATAAGAGGGCTTGGGGTATATACCGAGATTTATCCAAATACGATAAAAGCACATAAAATATCTCCGCATACACGCGGCATTATACTTTCCGGGGGGCCAAACAGCGTGCATGATAAAACAGCACTTTTTTATGATCCAAAAATTTTTAATCTCAATATCCCTGTTTTAGGTCTCTGTTATGGGCATCAGCTGATAGGCCAGCACTTTGGCGGAATAGTTCTGCCCGGGGACACAAAAGAATATGGAAAAGCCGAATTAGATCAACTCGGCAGACCCGGCATTTTTAAGAATATAAAAAGAAAGAGTATCGTGTGGATGAGCCATGGCGATAGCGTTACCAAGCTTCCTCCCGATTTTAAAGCAATCGCACAAACAAAAGACTGTAAAATCGCGGGAATGGAAAATATGAAGAAGCAAATTTTTGGGTTTCAATTTCACCCGGAAGTCCATCACACAAATTGCGGAACACAAATTTTGTTCAATTTTGTTTCTCGCATTGCACATGCAAAAACAGACTGGAAAGTAGATAATTTTATTGCTGAAATTATAGATAAAATTAAGAGAACCGCCGGCAATAAAAAAGTTTTTCTCTTGGTAAGCGGCGGCGTTGATTCAAGCGTATCCTTTGCGCTTTTAGAAAAAGCTCTTGGAAAAAAGAATGTTTTTGGCATTCATATTGACAATGCGTTTTTGCGCTTAAAGGAGAGCGTTCAAATTACAAAAACATTGGCGCGCGCCGGGTTTGACAACCTTCATGTTGTTGACGCGTCTTGCCAATTTCTTAAAAATCTTGCGGGGGTAAGCAACCCCGAAGGAAAACGTACAATCATTGGGAACACGTTTTTGGATGTGGCGGAGCAGGAAGCGCAAAAACTTGGAATTGATTTATCACATTGGCTCATCGGGCAGGGGACTATATATCCAGATACAATAGAATCAGGCGGCACAAAACATGCCCATAAGATAAAAACACATCACAATCGGGTAAAAAAAATCAATGCCCTCATTGCACAAGGAAAAATCATTGAGCCAATCGCAGATCTCTACAAAGATGAGGTGCGCCTTATTGGCAAGCGCTTAAAATTAAGCGCGCATATTCTGAACCGCCATCCCTTTCCCGGCCCCGGCCTTGCAATCAGAGTGCTCTGCAAAAAAAACCCAGTACTACCTCTTCTTAGAGATCATGAAATCAAATCTTTTTCTCAAAACTATCTTCAAAAGACCTCTACAGGTAAACAAGACTTCGGCGTTTCAATTCTTCCCATTCAATCCGTAGGCGTACAGGGAGATCAGCGATCCTACGCGCACCCCGCATTACTCCAGGGTATTACTGATTGGAACATGGCGTCTGGTTTGGCAATAGCACTGTGTAACAAGTTTACCTCCATCAATAGAGTTACTCTTTTGATACATCCCAAAAAAGTCAGCACGGAGCTGATAAAATTCATTCCGGGTACGCTTATAAAAGAGCGGCTCTCGCTTTTAAAAAAAGCTGATTATATAGTAAACCAAAGGCTCAAAGCACTCAAATTATACAATGCAATCTGGCAATGCCCGATAATTCTTGCTCCGCTCACACTTCAAGGCGGGGAAACAATCATCCTTCGCCCGGTTGCATCGGAAGAAGGAATGACTGCAAATTTTTATCCGATGAACCAAACCGCGCTCAAAGACATCACGCGCGCGCTTTGTGCGGTGAAAGGAATTGACATGATACTCTATGACATTACGAATAAACCTCCCGGAACAATTGAATGGGAATAGTGGGAGTAAATTTTATGTTAAAGATAACAAATCTTACAAAACAGTTTGGCAAGATAAAAGCAGTCAATAACATCTCACTCATGGTGCCGCAAGGTAAAATTATCGGGCTTTTAGGCCCAAACGGCGCCGGCAAAAGCACGACGATTGAAATGATTTTAGGCCTTATAGAGCCAACAAGCGGCACTATTGAAATCTTTGGCAAAAATATCAGCACGCACCGCGAAGACGTGCTTTCCCGCATCAACTACGCGTCTGCATACATTCAATTTATGTCGCGCTTGACTGTTTTTGAAAACTTAATGGTATTTGCAATGCTCTACAATGTAAAACAAAAAGACAAAAAAATTCGCTCCATCGCAGAAGAGCTTGAAATTACTGATCTTTTAAACACCATGTTTTTCAAGCTCTCAAGCGGCCAGAAAACAAGAATTGTCTTTGCGAAAACGCTACTGAATAACCCTGAATTTCTCCTGCTTGACGAGCCAACCGCAAGCCTAGACCCTGACATTGCTTTTAAAGTGCGTGAAACATTGAAACGCATTCACAAAGAACACGGCGTCACGATGCTTTATACCTCGCATAATATGCCTGAAGTAGAAGAAATGTGCGAGGAAATCATTTT
>CAZHCQ010000063.1:0-2846 GCA_964531415.1 uncultured Gammaproteobacteria bacterium | reverse complement strand
CTCGGTTTTTGATATATTGGTAACAGGAGGGGCGCTCGCCGCGGCGAGCGCCCCTCCGAACACGCCTCCTCCATAAAAACCGTTTATTTATGAAACCAATACTTTTTAGCGGATCGTCTCATCCAGTCCTTGCCCGCGATGTTGCAGGGAAAGCAAAGTTGCCTTTGGGCGCAATAGAGATAAAAGAGTTTGCATCAAGGGAAATTTATGTGAGGATTAAGGAGCATGTGCGTTGCAGAGAAGTCTTTGTCTTGCAGACATGCACATACAAAACCGTAAATAAAGACATGATGGAAACATTTTTGATTTGTGATGCTTTAAAACGGCACGGTGCAAAAAAGATTCACGTCGTTATGCCGCATTTGGGCTATGCGCGGCAGGACCGCATTGCTGAAAGAGGGGAGACTATTTCAGCAAAACTGATTGCAGAGTTACTTGTTGTGTCAGGTATGGACAGCTTTATCACACTGGATCTTCATTCTCCGCAGATTCAGGGATTCTTTGACGTTCCTATCAATAATTTGCGCGCTCGCCCGCTCATGGTGAATTATTTTAAAAAGAAAGGAATTCAAGACGGAGCCGTTGTTACCACAGACAGCGGTGGCGTCAACATAGCAACCAACTTTGCCCATGAGCTTGATTTTCCTCTGGTGGTACTTCATAAAGTGCGCGCGCGGCATAATCATTCAGAGGTAACGCATATGGCTGGCGACGTAAAGGGGAAGACGGTTATTATTTTTGACGACATGATTGATACCGCGGGATCAATCATCAACGCAAAAGAAAGTGTGCTCGCGCATGGAGCCAAGAGAGAGGTATACGCGGTGGCGACGCACGGTGTATTTTCTGAATCCGCACGCGAACGGCTCGATCAGGCAGGGTTCAAAGAGATTGTGATTACCGATACAATCCCCTTAAGCCCAGACCGAACGCCGAAAAACGTAAAGGTTCTTTCTGTGGCGACGCTTTTGGTAAGCGCAATAAAGCAGATTTTGCATTAAAACAGTGGTTAAGGCGCGGCAAAAGCGGTTGACTTTGCAAGGCGTTTTTGTTAAAGTTAAAATGAAATTAAAGTAAACATAATGTATGAAAAAGAATATAAGCACCACAACGCAAAAAACTCTTTCGCTCCTTCATGCTGGAAAGCTTGAGGGAGTAGAGCGGTACGCGGGTAAACATGTGTATGTTGCAGGGGATACCGTTATTCCCCTGCAATCAGGCAAAAGGGCAAAGGCGCAACTAAGCAAGCTTATGAAAAGCTACGGACGGATTCCCGTACTCACTTTTGTGCCGCGGCAGGGAATGTCCTATATACTTTGCTTATGGGAAAGCGTATAACCTCATTTCCTCATAAGTATATTGCAAAGGGATATTTAGGCGAGATTTGGCGGCCATACGCGCTCTGCGAGGTGAAGGTAAAGGGACGAGATGCGTGGGTACCAATCACAATGATTGTTGATACTGGCGCGGATTATACCCTGCTTCCCTTGATCTATGCGGATGTGCTGGGCATTGATATTGCGAAAGACTGCAGCGCAGAAACAACATTTGGTATTGGGGGAGCAGAAATTGTGTATCTCCATAAAGGGCTGGATATCAAAATAGCCAACTGTCGCAGAGCGGTGCCGGTTGGTTTTTTAAAAAAAACAGACGTTCCACCTCTTTTAGGCAGGCTTGGTTTTTTAGAAACCATGAAAGTTGTCTTTCATAATCGGGCAACAATATTTGAAGAATGATTGCGCCTGCGCAGGTTATCCGCGCTTTATCAAGAAGACCATAGAGAGCGCGCAGAGAAGGGTAAAAATCGTTTTTGAAATCATCCAGCGTAAAGATTGGGGAATCATGTTACAGGGCAACGATTACCAGTGGTTTGATTATCTGTTTTACCCCTTTGCTTCCTTTATATTTGAAGCCGCGTTCGTACAGTGCAATAATCGTACTTTTGTGCTTTACTTGACGATTGCTTTCGGCAGGCGAAAGCTTGAAGATCTCATGTATGTCTGGATTTAATTCGGTTTGATAGGGCTCTATTTTAATTTCCTCCATGTCAGCGAGTTTATATAGCTCTTGAAGTTTGTTTTCTACGATATCTTTAATATCTCCTGACGAGAGATATATATCGATGAATTTCGTTAAAACGACTATTTCTCCCATGGCAAAGGATTGAAACGCACTGTCTAGGTCTAATTGCGTTTCTATATCGCTCAAAAAGTTTAATCGCTTTTTCGCGCTCTGCAATACATCTTGGATCTCTTTTTTCTGTTCCGGCTGATTTTTTAAAGCGCCATTTAAAATGGCATCAATTTCGTCTAGTTTTTCAGAGATGCTTTGAAGCTTTTCGTGGCTTTCTGGAGTAACCTTCGCTTGCTCAAATGTTACAGGGACTTCGTTTGGCGGGTACTGAATGGATCGGCACAATGCGCCAAAGTAATTTGAAAAGTCGTTTATTTCTCTAGCATGTTTTACCTTCATTAGAAAGGTTCTTATCCCCCCGATTTCATCAATCCACTCTTGTATTTCTTTTACCCTCGCGTTCTTTCCGTTACGTTGAAATGCGAACAGCTTGGTTGTTAGCTCACCTAGTCTATTCCTCAATGTGGGTAGATAATCAACTTCCTGAATCTTTTGCAGAGCACTAATGAGCGCAAAGCCGGCATCATACATACTCATTACTTCCTGAGAGGTAAGTTCTTTTTTGGCTTCTGGCACCTCTACAGGAGCGGACTGCTCCAACTGCTCCGTTGGTTCGTCTTTTGTTTGGATAGCAGATTTTTTTGTTTGCTCTTTTGTTTTCACACGTTCCAATTCTGCTTCTAAAATGTTGATTATTTCGGCGGGCGGAAAAC
>CAZHCQ010000062.1:0-4559 GCA_964531415.1 uncultured Gammaproteobacteria bacterium | reverse complement strand
AGCCATACATACTGGGGATAGGGTACGGGCATATGTAAAAGAGCGTCAGATTATTGTTGAACCAATGGAACGGAAGGCGCCATATCGTATTTATTCGCAACAAGAGTTGGACGAGTTTGAAAAAAACGATACACTTCCTCTTCCACTTAAACGGAAAGTTAAGCGAATTTTGGGGAATGGCTAAAGTCTTTTTTGACTCATCGGTGCTGTTTTCGGCAATGTATTCTAAAAGAGGCGCATCTTATGCGCTTGTTTGTTTTATAAAAAGAAAAGAAATTACAGGAATTATTACCGAAACAGTGATAGAAGAAGTTATAAGCAATATTCATAAACTACCCTCCTATACAGACGGTTCTGTGCGGCAATTTATTGGGAATGGCGGATTTTTGGTTCGCCGCTCTATCAGCGTGTTAGAAATTCAACCATACATTTCAATTGTGGAGGACAAAGACGTCCACGTGATTGCCGGGGCGCTCCTTACGCATTGTGAGTATCTTGTTACCTTGGATAAAAAACACATTGCAACTGCCTCGGTGAAAGATTTTTTGAAAGGCAGGTTGTTCGTTGTATCGCCGCAAGAAATGTTGAGCCGTATCGTAAGTGAGAATCAAGTGTTTACCTTGCCTCCCGCGCTTCTTTAAGGCTATGATGCAACTCTATGCCAGACTATACAACAAAACAATACGATATCGTGATTATCGGCGCGGGAGGGGCTGGGCTTCGCGCCGCGATTGAAGCGGCCAAGGATAAGTCTGTAAAAGTTGCGGTGATATGCAAGTCACTGCTGGGCAAAGCGCATACGGTTATGGCAGAAGGCGGTGTTGCCGCGGCATTAGGAAATGTGGACAGCCAAGATAACTGGAAAGTACATTTTTGCGACACCTTAAAAGGCGGAAAGTTTTTAAATAATTGGCGCATGGCTGAAATTCATGCAAAAGAATCCCCGGAGCGCGTACGCGAGCTTGAAAAATGGGGAGCAGTGTTTGACCGTACCGAGAAAGGCGATATCAACCAAAGGCCGTTTGGGGGGCACACATTCGCGCGGCTTGCGCACGTGGGAGACCGCACAGGGCTTGAAATGCTTCGTACGCTTCAAGATCATGCAGTGCATCAAGGCATAGAAGTGTTTATGGAGCATACGGTGATTACGCTTTTTACCCATGAAAATCAAGTTACGGGCTTGCTGTGCTATAGCAGAGCAAGCGGGCAGTGTATTGTTTTTTCTGCAAAAGCCGTGATTCTTGCAACCGGCGGATGCGCGCGGTGTTTTGAAGTGCAAACAAATTCGTGGGAAACTACCGGCGATGGCCACGCGCTTGCCTATCATGCGGGCGCGGAGCTTATTGATATGGAGTTTTTGCAGTTCCACCCGACCGGCATGGTATGGCCGCTTTCTGTAAAGGGGATATTGGTGACTGAAGGCGTGCGCGGAGAGGGCGGAATTTTAAAAAATTCGCATGGCGAGCGTTTTATGTTTCGCTATATCCCGCCGGCTTTTAAAAATGACGTTGCTGACACCGAGAAAGAAGCACAAAGGTGGGTGCGCGGGGATAGAAAGCACAACAGGAAACCGCCCGAGCTTTTAACGCGGGACGTTGTTGCAAAGGCAATTTTGGCAGAGGTAAAGGCTGGACGGGGAAGCTTAAGGGGGGGCGCGTATCTGGATATTGCGTCAGTGCGAACGCCCGAATATATCAAGAAAAAGCTTCCGAGTATGTATCATCAATTTAAAAAACTTGCCGATGTTGATATTACAAAAGACCAAATGGAAGTAGCTCCAACCGCGCACTATAGTATGGGCGGAGTTCGTGTTGATCCGGAAAGTGCGGAGAGCACAGTTTCCTGCCTGTTTGCATGCGGGGAGGTTGCGGGAGGGTTGCATGGGGCAAATCGGCTTGGCGGCAATTCCTTGAGCGACTTGCTTGTTTTTGGAAAACGAGCAGGCGAGTATGCGCTTCAGCGGGCACAGAGTGTTGCTGGTTTTTCGGTTATACCTGAAATGGAAGCGAGTTCAGCAATTACGCGGGTACGGAAGCCTTTTTTAATCAAAAATGGCGAGAATCCGTACCAGTTGCAAAAGGAGTTAAAAGAGGCGATGGGAAAGTACTGCGGCATTATCAGAAACGGCGAGGATATTCAAAAAGGGATTCAAGCGATTTTGGGAATTGCAAAGCGGGCGGAGTTTGTTTCAGCGCCAGTTGGGGATATCATGAATCTCGCATGGCATACCGGGCTTGATCTTTATTCGCTTCTCATCGTGAGTGAGCTTTTAGCGCGCGCTGCGCTTGAGCGCCATGAGAGCCGCGGCGCCCACACCCGAGATGATTATCCAAATTATGATGAAGCATTGGGTACGCAAAATATTGTGTTAAAAAAGGGGAGTGACGGAATGAAGGTAACGCGCGCAAATATCTCGCCTATGCCTAAAGATTTAGCGGATATGATGAAAGGGTAGAGACGCCCAATTTGGGCGTCTCTACCAGCCATACATATACATACAATATGCCCAAAAGAATTTTTAACATTTTTCGCGGAAATGAAACAAGCGGCGAATATTGCGAATATGAAACAGAAGTTGAAGGCGGCATGGTGGTTTTAGACGCCGTGCATCATATTCAGGCCGAGAGTGCGCCTGATTTAGCCGTACGGTGGAATTGCAAGGCCGGAAAATGCGGATCCTGCGGAGCAGAGGTAAACGGCAACCCCGCGCTTTTGTGTATGACGAGGTTGAGCAGCCTGCCTCAAGACAAGCCCATCGTTGTTTCACCGATGAAAGCCTTTCCCGTGATAAAAGATTTAGTATGCGATGTTTCGTGGAATTATGAGCAAAACAAGAAAATTGCTCCTTTTCAGCCACAAGAAGGGACAGCATGGAAGATGAAGCAGGCAGATGTAGAGCGCGTGCAGGAATTTCGGAAGTGTATTGAATGCAATTTATGCCAAAACGTGTGCCATGTTCTGCGGACCCACAAAAAGTTTAATGAATTTATGGGGCCGCGCCATTTTGTGCGCGTTGCATCCTTAGACATGCACCCGCTTGATGGCGCGGATAGAATTCCTTTTCTGAAAGAAAAGGCGGGGATAGGCTATTGCAATATCACAAAATGTTGCACTGCGGTGTGCCCTGAAGAAATTAATATTACCGATAACGCTATTATCCCGCTTAAAGAACGTGTTGCGGATCGTTTTTATGATCCGATTTTGTTGTTTTTACGCAGTCTAGGAAAAATTTTCAAAAGCATAAAATAAATTACTCTCGTGTGTAGAGTCCGATGAGCTCGGCGCGGGTGATAATGTGCCCATTCATGGCTTGTTCAAGGTCTGATTTTGATGACGATGGGTGAAGGTCAAGCAGGGTGTCAAGAGCGTAGAGCTTGAAAAAATAGCGGTGCGTTTTGCTTGGCGGACACGGGCCGCCCCACCTGTTTGTGCCAAAATCATTCTGCCCCTGTACTGCTGTGTGCGGTACGCTATTGCTTTCAAACGCAGGAGTTTCTGGGGCAATATTCCAGAGTGTCCAGTGCACAAATGTTCTGCCCGGCGCGTCTGGGTCATCCACAATAAGCGCAAGGCTTTTTGCCTGTTCTGGAACGCTCTCAATGCGTAAGGGGGGGCTGATATTCTCTCCGTCGCACGTGTAAAGAGGGGGGATTGGCTGATTATGCTCAAAAGCTGGTGAAGTCAGTTGCATAGTATTATTTTGGTTATCTGTGTTGATAAGAGTATCTGCATGTTTGCTCGCAGAATTTTGTGCTATGAAGAACGCACTTACGAGAGCAATCGTTAAAATTATTATTATTTTTATAATCAGGGGATAAATTTTTTTTGGTTTCATATTTTTTATTATTGTAGCAAAAACAGAGCAAAGAGTAAAATGGTGTTTATGAGCTTATTTTTTAAGATTTTATATAAAACTAAGTAACTACAACAATCGAACATATATTATGCTCAAGTATAATTACTTAATACAAAGTACTTGAACAATTATGTTTATATTATTTTTTGAGATGAAAATGCAGATAGAAAAGCCGAGCGGGTTTTTAAAAATTTTTTTAAAAATAATTTGGGCTGAAAAACAGTTTGTTTATCCACACATACTATCAGATTATGTGTCAAAATTTGGTATACTTATAAAGTCAATTTGTATTATATTTTCGGTCTATTTTGGTATCACGAGCGCACAGTAAAATAAACATGAAAAAAATTATTTTCAAGCAGAAAAGCAGTGCTGTTTTTTTGCGTTTGGCAGGGTTCACGCATTATCGCCTTGCGGCGTTGCTTGTGGTGTTGGTTTTAGCGGTTATTTTGCTTTATTTTTATTATAATGCTCATCAAAGCAAAAACGCCTACGATCAAGGGGCATTGCGAGAGGGTAACCAAGCTTTCGCAAAAGGAGTGGTGGAAGATGATAATACAATCACAAAGCTCAAAAAAGAAACAGTAAGCGAGAATGTTGCGGTGCTGGATAAAAGCGTAGATGATTTGGAAGATAGGTATCGGCGCATGGTTCTTGGTGTGTGGATTAGTTATCAGGTGAGCCCTGATAACTTTTTTCATAT
>CAZHCQ010000061.1:0-6792 GCA_964531415.1 uncultured Gammaproteobacteria bacterium | reverse complement strand
TGCCGATCTGAACGTCAACTGCGAGCGGAACAGAAAGTATATACGCGCTTTCCATTGCGTTTTTCACAATTTTTGCAACGCGGAGCGCCACCGGCTCTTTTGCTTCCACAACAAGTTCATCATGCACTTGTAAAATCAAGTGCGCGCCTGCAAGCGGGCGAATCGCCTCATCAACAGCAAGCATCGCGCGTTTCATAATATCAGACGCGGTTCCCTGAATGGGCATGTTCAGCGCCATGCGCTCTCCGGAGGCGCGAAGCTGCGGAGAAAGAGACGCAAGCTCCGGAATAAAACGCCGTCTGCCAAGAATCGTTTCAGCGTATCCGAGCGAAAGGCTCATGGCGCGGCTTTCATCAAGATAGCGCTTTACTCCGTCAAACACGCTAAAATATTCATCAATAAACGCGCGTGCTTCCTCATAAGGCACCTCCATACGCTCGGAAAGCCCGCGCGGCCCAAGCCCGTATAACACGCCAAAATTCGCCTCTTTTGCTTTACGCCGCATATCAGGAGTAACGTCTTTTTCCTCTGCCTTAAACAACAAAGCCGCGGTATGGGTATGAATGTCTCTTCCTTCTTGAAACGCGGCCATCATGTTTTTATCCTGCGAAAGGTGCGCAACAATCCGCAGTTCAATTTGAGAATAATCAGCCGCAACAAGCACATTTCCCTCTTCAGCGATAAACGCCTGCCGGATCAAACGCCCGTCTTCAGTGCGAATCGGAATATTTTGCACATTCGGATTTGTTGAGGAAAGCCTGCCGGTTGCGGCAATGGTCTGGTTAAAACTCGTATGTACGCGCCCGTTCTGCGCAACAAGCTTTGGAAGCGCGTCAACATACGTTGAACGCAATTTCGCAAGTTCTCGATGCAAAATAATATTGCCAATAATTTCATGCTGCCCTTTCAATTTTTCAAGCTCTAATGCGGCGGTTGAGATGCCGGTTTTCGTATGCTTCATGCGCTTGCTTGGAATACCAAGTTTTTGAAAAAGAATCTCTTGAAGCTGGAGGGGTGAATCAATGTTAAACTGTGTTCCCGCGAGTGTATAAATTTTATCGTCAATCTTTCTCTGGCGCTCGGAAAACTTCTGCGACAACTTTTTTAAAAATACAGTGTCTATGCGAAATCCCTTTCTCTCCATGCCGGAAAGAATCGCAATAAGCGGCATTTCAACCTCATAAAACAATTTTTCAGACGGATGCTCTGCAAGTTTTTTTTCAAGCTTTTTTTTCAAACGAAACGTGTAGTCCGCGTCTTCTGCGGCGTACTGCGCAACATCATCCAAATGTACATCCGCCATGCTTTTTTGTTTTTTCCCGCGCGGGCCGATGAGCGTTTCAATGGGCGTCATGGTGTGGTGAAAATACTCGTACGCCAGATCAGAAAGGCTTAAACCCCGGCCTCCGGGGTTTAACATATACGCGGCAACCATGGTATCAAACGAAATTCCCTGCAGGCGTACGCCGACATTTTCCAAAATCTGCATATCGTACTTGATATTATGCCCGCATTTTTTGATTTTTGGATTTTCAAGCAGCAATCCAAGCGCATGTATAAACTCCTTCCCCACAGGAGTATTTACCGCCACATAATATGCCTCACCCTCTTCAAACGCAAAACTCATGCCCACAAGCTCCGCGGAGAGCGAATCAGTAGACGTTGCTTCTGTGTCAAACGCGAATTCGTTTTGTTTTTTCAGATCAGCAAGAAATACGCTGAACGCTCCTGCATCTGCAATGAGATGATAGTTTTTGTTGCGTTTTCGCTTCGGTTCAGCCCGCTTGGCGCCGCCTTGAAAAAGCTCGCTCTGCCCGCTCGCTTTGATGACTGGTATTTTTTTTATAAGCGAATAAAACTCAAGCTCACGAAACAGCGCTTCTGCTTTCTGTGCATCAAAATTTCCAAACCGTGCCTGCACAAAAGAAAAACCGATCGGCGCGTCAGCGTGAATCACCACGAGCTGTTTGCTTAAGAACGCGTCTTTTTTATGCTCGCACAGCAATCGCACAATGCGCTCTTTTACTTTTCCCTCTTTCAAGGCTTTTTCAGTTTCCGCGTATGCATAGAGCTTTTCAAGCGTTTCAAACTCTTGGAGGAGTGCTGTTGCGGTTTTCTCGCCAATGCCTTTTACGCCGGGGATGTTGTCAGACGGATCTCCGCGAAGCGCTTTATAATCGTTCATTTGGCGCACCGAAAGCCCATAGCGATCGTTCACCGCCTTTTCGTCATAAAGAGTGCTCTCGGTAATGCCGCGCTTAAAAGTAAATACTTTGACATTCCCCGAAATAAGCTGGAGCGCGTCCATGTCTCCGGTAACAATATACGCAGAAACAGACGAAGGCGTTTGCTTCGCGATTGTCCCGATCAAATCATCAGCCTCATATCCCTTTTTTTCAAAACTTGGAATGCCAAACGCCTGAAACACTTCTTTTGCCCGGGGAAGCTGGGCGTATAAGTCATCCGGCGCTTTCACGCGGTGTGCTTTATACTCGGCATACGCCTTATGGCGAAACGTAGGCTCTTTGGAATCCCACGCAACTGCACTATGCGTTGGCTGAAAATCTGCAATCAGTTTCAAAAGCATTGAGGAAACCCCGAACACGGCATTTAACACTTCCCCGCTTTTATTTGAAAGCGTTGTGGGAAGCGCGTGGTACGCGCGGTGTAAAAGCGCGTTTCCGTCAAAAATCAAAAATGTGGTTTTTGGTGCTGGCATAAGCTGTAAATTAAACAGTTATCAATGATTTAGCTTGCCATCTGGGTCAATATGAGTAATGCAAAATAATTGTCCTCTTTGATAACCGAATACCCGGAAAAGACCCGTTTCTTCTATGCGCAAATGAAAATAATATCTCTCTCCAACAAGCTGCTGTTCGGACGAATCTTGAGCTTTGATCATCTCAAAATTTTCCGATTCTAAAGCTTCTGGTGTTAATCCGTTTTTTCGCGGCAAACCTGCTAATTGCTTCCATGTAAGCTTTTCAATATGCCGCAATCTTTTTATCAATTTTGTCGCTTCTTCTCTGCTTAGGCTGTAGAAAGAATGATTTTTATTCAATGAACAGGATGAAAAAGAAAAAACCACTCCAGATTCAGCGTGGCGTAAATCAATTTTGCTGGGCGTTTGATCGTCCATAACATTGCACTCAGCACATGCTCATTTATTAAGTAGCGGGCCGTAATAATTTTTTATTGCCCTGTGGGATATAACTTTATCAGCAGACGCACTCGCTTCTTTCCAAGGAGTATGCGCGTGGACAATATCAACCAACCTACTAGCAGAATAACCGCCAAATGTACGCCACACTTTTCCAAGAATTTTTTTATCTTCTTCTGCAAGCGTTGATTTATCCTCCTCTACAATTATCGGTTTGCTCCCATGACGCTTGAGTTTACGATAAACTTCTGGAACAACAGGACCGTACTCCCATGCTTCTAGCCTTTCAGCAAAAAGCGGCTTGCCGAGTTTGGCAAGATAATAGGCTTGAGCAAGATACAATATCTTCTGGAGTTTCAGATTGGTCATACCCTCTCTTTCCTTTTCTTGATTTTCTTGAGAGGCAAGGAAGATCAGATAATTTGCGACATCTACTGCTCTATAGGGAGATTTTGCGACTTTGATAGCCATAATTATTTATATTATATCAAAATAAGTACCCAAATAACAATCCACTGTACGCAAAGAATATGGAGGCACGGATGGGATTTGCACCCATGTACGCGGTTTTGCAGACCGCTGCCTAGCTACTCGGCCACCGCGCCCCGACTTGCCCACCAATAGTATCTTAAATTAGCATGCGGCGCAAATAAGAAAGAAAAAACGTAGCTTAAAAATTAAATTGCCCTAATTCAGGGGCGATGCCCAAAAAACAACTCGCTTTTCAATACATGCAACAATCCAGAAAAAGATCATACCCGTCAAAGCGGCGGCGATCACTGCGCTAAACATCTTTACCGTTTCCAAATGATATGCGCTTACTAAAATCACAAAACCAATTCCTTTGTTTGCTCCTGCAAATTCGCTGATAATAGCTCCCACTACTGCAAGAGACGTAGAAATTTTGAGGGCAGAAAAAATATACGGCAAAGCCACAAAATAGCGCAACTTAGTAAAAATTTGCCATCTGGTTGCTGAAAGGCTTTTGAACAGATCAAGTGCCTCATGCTCACTGTTTCGTAATCCTTTAAGCGTATTTACCACTGCCGGGAAAAAGGCGATGAGTGCTGCGGTTACAGCTTTGGAAATAATGCCTGTCCCAAACAAAAGGATAATGAGGGGTGCCATTGCCAAAAGCGGGGTGGTCTGAAGCGCAATTATAAAAGGGGATACACTTCTCTCAAATAATTTTGAGTGAACAAACACGATCGCGACAAGAATCCCCAAGCTGTTTGCCAGAAGAAATCCAAGCAAAGCTTCCCACAAGGTAACTCCTGTGTGAAAAAGCAGTAAATTTATATGTGTAACAAAATATACTGCAATTGCTGACGGCGCGGGAAGAAGATACTGCGGAACCAAAAAAATGCGCACCAAAAACTCCCACGCCCCAATAATGAGAGCAAAAAATCCTATGGGCGCGCTCCAATTTATAATTCTTTGAGTTGATTGCGTAGCCATGTTATATAGTGCAAATATTCTTTTAATTGCCGCGTTTCGCTCGTGCGCGGAAACGGTAAATCAATATCTTTCACTCCGATAATTTTTGCTGGACGATCCAAAAGTATGACTACTCGGTTAGACAAAAATACTGCTTCGGGAATTGAGTGTGTTACAAAAACTATCGTCTTGCTGGTTTTTTGCCAAATACGCAATAGCTCAAAATTCAACCTTTCTCTTATAAGCTCGTCTAAAGCTCCAAACGGCTCGTCCATCAAAAGAATATCAGGATTAAAAACGAGAGCACGCGCGAGAGCAACCCGCTGTTTCATCCCTCCAGACAAAGCAGCCGGATAATAACTGCCAAAGTCCTCTAGCCCCACTAATTCAAGCACTTTTTTCAATTCAACGCACGGCGTTCGCTCGCCAATAATTTCAAGCGGCAACTTAATATTTTGTAAAACATTTCTCCATGGGAGCAAAACCGGATTCTGAAACACAAAACCAAAATCCCTCCGCTTGAGCGCGGCATCAACCGAATTTCCCTTTACGTCCACTTCTCCGCGAGTCGGCGAGAGTAACCCGCCAAGAATTTTTAATAGCGTTGTTTTCCCGCAACCAGATGGGCCGACAATACTCACAAATTCTCCCTCTTTGATTTGTATATTTATGTCATCAAGAACGTGAAGGGAGTTGTAAAAATGGCTCATGTTTTTGACGTTGAGAACATTCATTTATAGAGGCGCTTTGCTCGGGTTACTTGGGAAGAAACTCGTTCGTAAACACAGTATCAATGTTAATCGGTTTATCTAAAAAAATGCTCTGCATCTCCTCCCAAACCCGTTTGTCCATATATCCAATTTGCTTGCCGTCCGGTTTCAGAAGCTCCAAACTCGCATGCATCATCTTTGTTTCGTGCTCTTTGTTCAGCTGATCGGAATAGCCAAGCGTTATTTCAACAGCAGAATCAGGATGTTCGTATGCATAACTCCAGCCCTCAATAGTCGCTTCAACAAAATTACGAACCACATCCGGTTTCTCTCTTATTAATTTCTCGCTCGTAAAGAGCGTCATTGAGTACGAATTGATTCCGTAATCGCTTGGCCATATACGGTTCACCTCATAGCCCTGCTCCTCGGCAAGAATTGGTTCGTTAATGGCGTAGCCCGGCCAGACGTCAATTTCTCCAGTCAACAGCGGGGTTATGTCATATTTAACCGGCACAATTTCAACGCGATTTTCGCTTACTCCCGCTCTTTCTAACATCTTTGAGAGGAGTACTTGCACGTCTGGGAAAGTACCAACTTTTTTCCCGATAAAATCTTTAGCTTTCGTAATTCCAGAATTTTTTAACGAGAAAAAGAGCGTAGGATTTTTTCTGTAAATGGTTGCTATCGCAACAATAGGAACACCTTTCTCTCGAGCTTCGAGGATTCTATCTCCTTCCTCCAGTCCAAAATCGTCACTCCCACTCGCAACCATTTGCACCGCAGGAAAATCAACCCCGCCCGGATTAATCGTCACCTCAATGCCGCGAGCTTGGTAAAATCCTTTTTTGTCTGCAACATAAAATCCGGCGAATTGTGCTTGATGAACCCATTCAAGACGGATAGAAATTTTTTCCAGCCCGCCAACTTTCTGCTGGCGTGAGTGGCTCATAACAATCACGCCAACATCTACCGCTATAGCAATAATTATTAAAATTGGGACAATTTTTTTCATACGTTTGACTTAATATTAAAATTAAGCCATATACATTGTTTCCGCACAACAAAAAATGCCTCAAACGAGGCCTTTTAAACCAGCGGTTTATAAAATCTGGACAATGCCCATAACAGTGGAGTATAAAGAACGTATATTCTTATGATCCTCCAATCGCATGAACAACTTGAACACCTCATGGTGAAGCTCCTTGCGCAAAAGCCGAACGTAACCGCAGGGGAAATCCAAAAACGCACTGCTCGGGGAGAACATACGGCTTACAGCATGCAAGGAATCTATAAAGAACTCCGCAAGCTTCAAAATGAAGGCGTTGTGGTAAAGGTGAAAAATCGGTTCAGCCTGCGCATCCCATGGGCGCTTGATTTTATGGCGCTTGCCGACGTAATGTCGCACACGTATCTGAACCCGCAGGCATTGCTCTCCCTTCTTCCGAAAAAAGGAGAAAAGCTTCGCTGGAAATTTACAAGCCTTCT
>CAZHCQ010000060.1:0-25484 GCA_964531415.1 uncultured Gammaproteobacteria bacterium | reverse complement strand
GCGCAACAGCCCGCCTCCTTGAAAATATTATTACAACATTTTCAATACAAACTACGCCATGAAAGAAATAGACTTTTACCATGTTTCGTTAAACCTAACCGCTCAATTGCCATTGACGGAGCCGCCGCCCACTATTACACTAGTGAAGCAATAAGCCCATCGTGCACAAAACATGGACGGACCGACACCAATGCTGAAGCAATATTTTGAGATAAAACAACAGAATCCGGACGCGATTCTCTTTTTTCGCATGGGCGATTTTTACGAAATGTTTGGAAACGACGCAGTTGAAGCCTCAAAATTGCTTGGCATTGCCTTAACCGCGCGGGGCAAAGGCACCCCAAACGAAATTGCGATGTGCGGCGTGCCGCACCACGCAAGCGAGAATTATATTGTAAAACTCACGAGAGCAGGAAAAAAAGTCGCTCTCTGCGAGCAGATAACGCCACCGGGAAAAGGCCTTGTTGAACGGAAAGTTACCCATATTATCACCCCGGGAACCACGCTTTCATCGCAAATTCTTGATGAAAAGTCCAATAATTATGTTATTGCGGTGCATGAAAAAAATGGCACATTCGGATTTGCCATTGCGGATAGTGGAACCGGAGAATTTCAACTCAACCAAACCACAAGCATTCATCTCCTTAAAGAGATTATTTTTCGCATCTCTCCCCGAGAAATTATCGGTACACCGCAAGTTTTACAAGAATTGAATACTCTTCATGTTCACCCAAAAAACACGCTCTGCACTGCGTTTGACCCCGGTTTTAATTTTAACCCGCATAATCTATTAACAAAACACTTAGAAGTTGCGCATTTGCACGGGTTTGGCATAGAAAACACGCATGAAGGCGTTTATGCCGGCGGCATGCTTTTCGCATATCTTAAAGAAACCCAAAAAACAGAACTTGCACATATCAACAGCATCAAACGCTACCGCTACGAAAACTTCATGCTTCTTGATGAGGCAACCATACGGAATCTGGAGCTTCTTCAAAGCATGTATGAATATACCCGCGAAGGATCCTTGCTCCACACCATAGATTATACAAAGACAGCAATGGGCGGCAGGATGCTTAAAACGTGGCTCCTCCATCCCCTTCTCTCAAAAGAACAGATTGAAAACCGCCTTAACGTGGTGCAGTTTCTCAAAAAACATAGTGACATGCGCGCACTGCAGAATAGTTTAAGCACCATTGCTGATATTGAAAGAATTTTAGGTAAAATCGCCCTTGAGCGCGCTCATGCCCGAGATCTCCTGCACCTCAAATACAGCCTT
Source organism: uncultured Gammaproteobacteria bacterium (assembly GCA_964531415.1). Lineage (GTDB taxonomy): Bacteria > Patescibacteriota > Patescibacteriia > UBA9629 > CAZHCQ01 > CAZHCQ01. Next base: position 24,205 of record CAZHCQ010000060.1, on the reverse strand, counting down.
CACGCAATTGGTGAGGTGAAAACACTGCTCAAAGATACGCATAGTGGCGAAACACTGCCGCACGTGCTTGAAGAAATACACACTGATCTTCATGAACACAAAGACCTCGCTGGCCTGATTGACAAAGCAATACACGAAGAACCGCAGATAGAATTAACCCAAGGGGGCATTATAAAAGACGGGTATAATCAAGAGCTTGATTCACTGCGGGATGTTTCGCGGAACGCCAAGGACTGGCTCCAAAAGCTTGCAACGCGTGAAATTGAACGAACTAAAATAGCTTCCCTCAAAGTGCGGTTTAATAAAATTTTTGGGTATTATATAGAAATCTCAAAAGCAAATCTTGCCCACGTGCCAAACGATTATATACGCAAGCAGACGCTGGTGAATGCGGAACGGTTTATTACGCCTGAACTCAAGGAATTTGAAGACAAAATTTTGAATGCCGAAGAAAAAATATGCTCGCTTGAATATTCGCTCTTTCTTGAGGTAAGGCAAAAAATATCCGCACATATTCAGGAAATCCAAAAAACAGCGCGCGCGCTGGCACAACTTGATGTACTTGCGGCATTTTCCGCGCTTGCGGCGCACAATGGCTACGTAAAGCCAGAGATAAACGAACGCGGAAGAATTGAAATTGAGCAAGGCAGGCATCCGGTCATTGAGAAGATCCAAAAAGAAGCATATATCGCCAATGACGCCTCTATAGATAACGAACTCCAGCAAATTATCCTTCTCACTGGCCCAAACATGAGCGGAAAATCAAGCTACCTGCGGCAAATCGCCCTGATAACGCTTCTTGCGCACATTGGCTGTTTTGTGCCCGCAAAAAAAGCGAACATCGGCGTTGTTGATAGAATTTTTACCCGGGTCGGCGCTTCAGACAACTTAACACGAGGGCAATCAACCTTTATGATTGAGATGCTTGAAACAGCCCACATACTAAACAATGCAAGTGCGCAAAGCCTTATAATTATTGACGAACTCGGGAGAGGCACGAGCACTTATGATGGGCTAAGCATTGCATGGGCAGTGCTCGTTTACCTTCATGATACCATCGGCGCAAAAACGCTTTTTGCTACTCACTATCATGAACTCATTGAGGTTGTAGAAAAAATGGAACGGGCAAAAAACTATAGTGTTGCGGTCGCTGAACATGAAGGGAATGTGATTTTTTTACATCAAGTGCAAAAAGGCGGGACTCCGCAAAGTTATGGAATTGAAGTTGCAAAACTCGCTGGAATTCCCGGGCCAGTTATTTCAAAATCACAAGAAATTCTTCACAGGCTTGAAGAAAGCCACAGCGGACAATTAAGAATCTTTTAACTATGATTAAAATCCTTGATCAAAACACCATCAATAAAATTGCGGCAGGAGAAGTTGTTGACCGGCCAGCGTCAGTGGTGAAAGAGCTGGTAGAAAATGCCCTTGATGCCGGGGCGAGTTCCATACATATTACCGTTGAACAAGGGGGAAAATCGCTTATTCACATATCAGACAACGGCCATGGCATGGGGAAAGAGGATCTCGCTTCCTGCATTCAAGCCCATGCAACGAGTAAAATGGAAACTATTGCCGATCTCTCGCGCATTCTCACCTATGGTTTTCGCGGAGAAGCGCTTGCAAGCATTGCAAGCGTGAGCGACTTTACGATTATCAGCAAAGTAAAAGAAAGCAGCCATGGCTATGCCCTTACGCTCAATGCGCCGCACGAAAACGAACATACAACACCGCTTATCATTCCTTCAGCCGCAAATAACGGAACAACAATTATGTGCAAGAGTTTATTCTCCAACATTCCAGTGCGGCAAAAATTTCTCAAATCCGATGCAGTAGAATTCTCCCATATTCTGGATACCTTTATTCCGCTTGCGATGATTCACCCGGAAACAGAATTAACGCTCACGCATCATAATAAAATTATAAACCGCTTAGAGCGCGGAGGAGGCTTTGGCGCCCGCATTGCCGAACTGCTGGGCAAACATTTTTTTTCAACGCTTATGCCGATCCGCTTTGAAACAGACGATTATAAAATCAGCGGCTATATCAGCACGCCGGAACATGCCCAGGAAAAATCAAAGCATCAATATATTTTCATTAACAAACGCCCGGTAAAAGATTTTCTCATTTTGAAAGCATGTAAAACAGCATTTTCAAACCTCATTGCAGAAATTGCATACCCAAGCGTTATTCTTGATATTCAAATCAATCTGGATAAAGTTGACGTCAATGTGCACCCAAAAAAGCTTGAGGTAAAACACGAAAACCCCGGTGCAGTATTCTCCGTTATTGAAAGGGCAATTAAAGGCGTACTTTTAAAAACTTCATTCTCTCTCCCTTCTTCGCTCACCACCACCCGCGCCGTATTGAAAAGCGAACACACAAACAATTTTTTTAGAAACAAGCCGCTCTGTGCGCCAAGCGCTTTATTTCAAAAACGCATGAGTTATCAGGATGCAACGGCAACGGATCAAACTCATGGGCAACCGCCGCCGCCAGATGAGGATCTGCAACAACCATGGCGGCTGATTACACAGCTTCACCGTTCATATATTTTGATTGAGAACGAGGATGGACTCCTTCTCATTGATCAGCATGCCGCGCACGAGCGCATCAATTATGAGCGCATAGCAACAGGCATGAGCGAGAACGGCGCGGTACAAAAACAACTTCTTGCAGTTCCACAAACCATTGAGCTCTCCCTCAAAGAAAAAGAGCTCCTTGCCGTGCACCAGTCGCATTTCAATGATATCGGTTTTGAGCTTGAACTCTTTGGAGGAAACACGTTTTTAATACGCGCTGTTCCGCTTGCGCTCAAGGCAAGCGCGCTTCCACAGCTCATCTGCAATTTACTGAATGACCTTAGTGAGGAAAATACGGAGTGCGGAAATCCACTCAACGAATTAAAACAAAATACAGAGCACATGATGCGCCGCACATTGCTTTATTCGCTTGCGTGCCGGAGCGCAGTGATGTTTGGGGACGTACTTTCAGAAGAAGAACAACAAGCGCTTATCCGCGAGCTTGCGCAGACAAAAAATAACCAATCCTGCGTTCACGGGAGGCCGACTTCATACCAAATCAGCCTTGACAACATGGCGAAGTGGTTTAAAAGAAAATAGTAAAGAGGAGGGCGAAACCCTTAATTCAAATCCTGCTTCTTAATCAAGAAGTTATCCAAAATGAGATAGTCAATTTCGGTCGCACGAATGCAGTTGAGTGCATCTTGTGGGCTACAAATAATCGGCTCATTGTTCACATTAAAGCTCGTATTGATCAAGATAGGGACGCCTGTCAATTTTCCGAATGCTTTTATCAAATCGTAGTAATGAGGATTTTGTTCGCGCCGAATTGTTTGCAATCGCCCGCTTCCGTCCACATGCACGACTGCCGGAATACATTTCTGCTTCTCTTTCCGAATCGGGTACACCATGAGCATAAAGTCCGTCGGTTTCTGAATCGGCGTGTCACACTCAAAAAATTCTTCTGCGTCATCAACGCACACCACGGGCGCGAAGGGACGGAACATCTCGCGGTGCTTCACCTTCTCGTTCAAAATGTCCTTCATGTCCTCATACAGCGGACTTGCAAGAATGCTCCTCGCACCCAAAGCCCTCGGCCCCCATTCCATTCTTCCTGAAAACCATCCGATAACTTTCTTATCCTTGAGCAACTGCGCGGCCATCTCAATTTTTTCCGCTTCGGAAGAAAATGTTTTATACACGACATTTTGAGACCGCAAAATATCTTTAATCTCGCTCGTGGTGTAGCTCGGACCTAAATAGGCATGGGTCATATGCTCCGATAGCGCAGAATCATCAGCGAGATTTTGAATATATTTTGCTGCCCCAAGCACGGTGCCGCCGTCTCCTGCTGCGGGTTGAATAAATAAGTTTGTAAAATTGGTTTTGGGAAGGATCTTTGCATTGATGACACTATTGAGTGCCATGCCTCCAGCGAAACAAAGATTATCGCTCGGTGCTATATCATGTGCGTGCTTCAATACTCCAAGCACTAAATCTTCAGCCAGCAGTTGCAAGGCGGCGGCAAGATGCTCATAATTCCGGCCCATAGGATCATGCGGTTTCCTTGGCGATAAGCCAATCAAATCTGTAAACTCCTGCCGATACGCTTTCATTTCAAAATTGTTGTGTCCAAAAAATCGCATATTGAGAGCGAAACTACCATCCTCAAAAATTTGCACCATCTGGTGCAGTTTCGTATAGTACGGATTTGCTTCACGCGAACTTTCGCCATAGGCCGCAAGACCCATGACTTTGTACTCGCCGTCAAACGGCCTGAATCCCAAAAACACCGTGAGCGCGGTATACAAAAGTCCGATGGAATGCGGGAACTCAATCTCTTTCAGCATCTTAATTTTCGAATTCTTTCCAAATCCTATCGTTGTCGTCGTTTTCTCACCGACTCCGTCAATTGTTACGAGTGTGGCGTTGTCATAGCCGCTTACATAGTACGCGGAGGCGGCGTGCGAAAGGTGGTGGTCGAGGAAAATAATTTTATTATCAAGCCCCGTCACTTCGCGGAATTTTTCTTTGATTTTCTCTTTCGATTTTACATTTTTCCAAAGGTCGAAAATCGTTTTATAAATTTCGTCACTGTGCTCCGTTGTCGCCAGAGTTTCTTTAATTCGTTGAAACTTGCGATCGGGATTCTCAAAAAACACGACGAGATCGGGGTTCACTCCCGCTTCTTTGAGGCAAAACTGAATGGCGTACGTAGGGAATCCGTTATCATGTTTTTTGCGCGTAAATCTTTCTTCTTCCACGCCCGCCAATACCTTTCCGTCTTTAACAATACAGGCGGAGCTATCATGGAAGTACGCGGAAAAAGCCAACACTATCGGATTCCTAATCTTCGGAACCTCAACAGCGGTATTATGATAATCAAGCCAGTTGGTTTTCATGTCAGTACAAAGTATAAGTGTCGGCGGGCAAATCTTGCTCTACCAGTTTCTCTGCGTATGCCGTATTCTTCTTTATAAGCAGGCGACTGATCGCACCCGCTATTTTCTCGCTCATGCGCTCTCCTGGGTGGCAATAATCAATAAAATCGTTTTCGCCTTGAACCAAACTTTGTGTGTCAATCGAGAGAATATTTTGTGAAAGCGATAACAAAGCCGACTTATAAAATTTTTTGATTCGTGGCAACAACAAATCTTTCTCCAACGCCAACTCATAGTCGCCTGACTCGTAAGCCACCTCCGCCTCATTAAAAAGTTGCTTGATTGTTGAGTCGCCGATTTCTTGGCGTTGTTGCTCCAATTCGTCGGGATATTGTTTTGACCGCAATCCCGGTTGCCACTTGAAATGAGATCCCGGAATGAGAATAATCGGAGTTGCGCCATAATCCCCCACGACCCTCAATATCTCGTCATAATTTTGACGAAAATCTTTTTCCGCAACTCGCGCAAGAACCTTGCCACGAACACCTACTTTGAAGTCAATTCTCCTCGTATCTTCCAACCCATTGTAAGTGCAATCATTGTTTCCAAGATAAATCGTTATGTAATCAACATATATGCTTTCTTGTGCGAGAAGTTTCAAAATTTTCGTCAATTGTTTCTTAGCCTGGTAAGTCGTATAACCGGGTACTCCGGCGTTTATCACATCAACGTCAAATTTTTCTTCCAAAATATCGGAGTAAGTTTTGTATGAAAAAAGCGCGGCGGTGGGGTCGGGACAACCTTTGTACACTTTGTCGCTATGCCAACCAGAGGTGGCCGAGTCACCTAAGTTAAGAACGAGAAATTCTCCGCCACGCTTTTTGAGTTCACCGATTTTGTTTGTAAAATCAACAAAACTTTTTTTGCCAACAATTTGGCCGTTTGGGAAGACATATCCGAGTTCAGAGTCAAAATCAAAGAGCCGATTATCATAACCGATCATTACCGGATTATCAGAAAACGGCCCAATTTTTGGCGAATCGTTGCCCATAATTTAATTATGGTAAAATTTGAAAAAATATCAAAATCAAAAACCTTCGTACTCCCGCATGATGAGCTGGGAGTTAATTTGCTTTATTGTTTCAATTACAACGGATACAACAATCAAAAGGCTCGTTCCGCCAATCACCACGTTTAAATTTGAAGATCCCTGAATGAGGAGCGGAAGCACCGCAATCACCCCAAGAAAAATTGCGCCGGTGAAAACAATGCGGTTCGTCACTTTTGCAAGATAATCGCGCGTTTCGCTCCCCGGACGAATCCCCGGAATAAATCCCCCTTGCTTCTGCAAATTTTCCGCAACTTGATCAGGGTGAAAAATAATTGCCGTATAAAAATAGGTAAACCCAAAAACTAAAACAAAATATAAAATGCCGTAAATCAGCCGATTTTGAAACGTGGTAATAATAAAATTTGATGCTTCTGCAATCCACTGTGTGCGCGCATGAGAAAAAAATTGGGCTAAAAGCGGCGGGAAAAGGAGCAGGGAAATTGCAAAAATAATCGGGATAACACCCGCCTGATTAATGCGGAGCGGTAAATGTGTTTGATTTCCGCCGTATGTTTTGCTCCCGCGTGTAAGCCGCGCATAGGAAACCGGAATATTTCTCTGCCCCTCGGTAATATAAATAACTGCCGCAATAATAACCAACGCGAGCACCGCAAAAATGAGGTAACTGGTGAGCACTGAATGATCCACATTATAATCAGCAATAGCCTGCGCGATATTGCGAGGAATACTTGAAATAATACCCGCAAAAATGAGAAGCGAGATGCCATTTCCTACCTTACGCTCTGAAATCAGCTCGCCAAGCCACATCAGAAACAAACTTCCTGCGGTAATACTGCTCATTGCGGTCAGAAGCTGAAAAAAAGACATACTGCTTAGAAACCCCACCGTGCCCCCGGAGTTTCTCCCTAAAAAAACAAGCGTTCCATACGCCTGCAATGCCGCAAGGGGAAGCGTGAGCAAACGCGTCCACTGGTTAATTTTTTGTCTTCCATACTCCCCTTCCTTTGAAAGATCCTCAAGGCGCGGCACGATCATAGTCAACAACTGGAAAATAATTGAGGAGGTAATATAAGGGCCAACTCCAAGCATCACCACAGAAAATGTTTCCAAACCGCCTCCGGTAAAAATATTCAACAATCCGGTGAATTGATTGCCCCGCAAAAATTCCTTTACCGCCGCAGAATCAATGCCCGGAACCGGAATATGGGCAATAAGACGAAAAATCAGGAGCATGAAAAAAACAAAAATAATATCATTGCGAATATCTCGCGCTTTCCAAATTTGGCTCAATTTATTATTCTTCATACAACTTCAACTTACTTCTTTTGCTTACGATTGCCCGTTTTTTTCTCTGCATCGCCACCGCTTTTCTGCTCTTTCTTTCCGATTACAACTGCCTGCCCACCAGCCTTTACAATATCATGCAGGGCTTGTTTCGAAAATCCATGCGCTTTAATAATGAATTTTTTATGAATTTCTCCTCCGCTTAAAACTTTTATTCTCCCGTGATTTGCTGAAAGCAGGCCCGCTTTAAATAATTTTTTCGGCGTAATGGACTCCCCCTCTGGAAACACCTTATCAAGAGCGCCTAAATTCACCACAGCGTGCTTTTCCTGATTGCTCAAAAAGGATTTAAATTTCGGCAATTTAGAAAAAAGCTGCTGTTTTAACGATCTCTGAGTAAGCCCCTTTGTTCCTCCTGAACGTGCTTTCTGCCCCTTAAGCCCTCTTCCAGAATAGGTGCCCCGCCCGCTTCCATTGCCTCTTCCAACCCTTTTGGAGCGTTTCGTTTCACCCTGTGCATGTTGTAATGAATGAAGTGTAATTGCCATAAAATTTTTTATACTCCAGTCTCTGCCGTCGCTTCCGCGTGCTCGGCGCGTGCTTGATCAGAAACAAAAGGCTTTTTCAGGCTTGCAAAGCCTTTTATCACTGCTTTCGCATTATTTACTTTATTATTCGTTCCTAAAATTTTACTCACAATATTGTTTACTCCTGCCAAATCGCACATCATGCGAACAACTCCGCCAGCCTTTACGCCAGTTCCGTGCTTTGCCGGCTTCATCAGAATTCTCGCGGCGTTAAACTTCACTAAAACTTCATGCGGAATCGTTTCATTGACCAGGGGCACAACAATGAGGCTCCTCTTTGCAACATTCGTTGCTTTACTGACGGCAATACTCACATCCGCGCCCTTCGCAACACCAACCCCAATTTTACCTTTATGATCACCGACGGCAACCGTCGCGCGAAAACGCATTCTTTTGCCACCAGCCATCACTCTCGTAACGCGGGCAAGGTCAATAATCGCAGAATCCATGTCGTCCTGCGGTGAACCATCTTTTCCTTTTCTAAAATTACCCATTGGTTTTGCCATACGATTTGCGATTCTCTAAGTGTTAGCTAACACTACCTCACTTAATTTAATTCTTACAGTCATTTTGTCATTGCGGGGAAGGAGTAGCAACAACTGACGAAGCAATCTCTTTGGAGCGAACGAGATTGCTTCGCTCCACTTCTGTTTCGCTCGCAATGACAGATACCCGAAAAGTTTAAATTAAGTGAGTACTACGTTGTATAGAATGATTAAAGTTAGTTTCTAGGTAGTCGACTGAATTTTTATTTCATCATCATCAGTTAGGGGTTGCGTCTCTATCACTCCGCTTCTATAGAACAAAATTGGCTCCTGTTTTATCTCCCCCAGCTTGATTGCATCTCCATCCGGAGTTTCAATAATTGGCTGATTTAAAATTCGAGAGAACATTTTGAAAGCGACATCTGTAAGTGGTAGCTTGTTTAATAAAACATGCTCCTTTCGCAAGTCCCTACCCCACCTAGGTTCGGATAAACTAGCACGATTTGGTAACACATCTGTTATATTGAGGAGATCAGCGAGACATTGAGTTGCCACCTCGCAATTTTCACTGTCCATGTGCTCAATAAATCCTGCTACAATCGTGTCAATATCATGAGATACTGCATCAATTTTCTTTGATAACGTATCTAACACGCCTTTGTAATCAAGTGTTGAAAAGTCCTTCCCCTTCCTTTGCCTCATAAATGCCGCCTCTCTTTCATACACACCCTTCTTAAGCCAAAGGATGTCCACTGTTCTTGAAGTTTGTTCCCATACTTCTCTCGCGTCTTCTTCCGCTATGTCTCTGTCATGCATTGTTTCTTTATTTCTTTGCGCTTGTATCTTTTCCCGTGATGCCGCATCCGCTTGTAAGCGAAACTTTTCACTTGCTTCCAGCATATATTTTAGGCGTATATATGCAGATGCTTAAGCGTAGAGAGCTTATAGTTTGGAACTCAACGACAGATGCACGTACACAATACTTTTTTAAATCTAAGTAAAATACTTTTTTAATCTTAGCCATTAAAACTCAAGCCCGTTCTTGCGTACCTCATCAGCAAGGGCTTTCACTCGTCCATGGTACTTGTAGCTTCTTCTATCAAAAACTACCGCTTTAATGCTTGCAACAAGCGCCTTTTTCGCAATATCCTCGCCAACCTTTGCCGCTCGTTCGCTTTTTGGACCGTCTAACTTTAAATCATGCGCGCTGACAAGCACTTTCCCGATTGTATCATCCACTACCTGCGCATAGATATGGGCATTTGAACGAAACACCGAAAGACGCGGCCGATTCGCGGTTCCGGATATTTTTGCCCGAACGCGCGCTGATCTCCTGCCGCGCTGCGCGTTTCTCTTTTTTAAATCAAGCTTCTTCATATGTTCATGTACTGAATAAAATTCCGGACTTTTACCCTGAAGACGATTTTACCTTCTTCCCCACCTTCTGCTTTACAATTTCGTCTATATATTTAACACCTTTTTTCTTATAAGGATCCGGCCTTTTGAACCTCCTGATTTCAGCGGCTCCTTGGCCGACTTTTTGCTTGTCAATGCCGCTGATGGTAAGAATATTCTTTTCAATTTTGATTTCAATTCCCGCCGGAATCTTATAAATAATTGTATGGGAGAACCCAAGCCATAGCTCTAAATCCGTTCCTTTCAATGCCGCTTTGTAACCAACACCGTTTATCTCAAGCTTTTTTTCAAATTTCTTTGTAACACCTAAAATTGCATTTGTCAATAGCCGATGATACGTCCCCCACAATGCATACAGCGACCCCGGTTGCTCAACATAAAGCACGCTCACACATCCTTTTGTTCCCTGATCAAGCTTCAAAAACAACGGCACCGCAAGCTCCAGCTCGCCTAAGGGGCCTTTTACCGTTGTATGGTTATCTTCCGCTATCTTAAGCGAAACAGTTTGAGGAACTTGAATTGGTTTTTTTGTGATACGCGACATAAAATTTAATAAATTTGAAACATCACTTCCCCTCCAAGCCCTTTTTTCTTTGCTTCTTTATTGGTCATCAATCCGGCCGAGGTAGAAACTATTGCTTCTCCATATCCATTCAGCACAACCGGCAAGTCTCTCTTTCCTAAATACACCCGCCGTCCAGGCTTGCTCACTCTGTCTATCCCCCGAATCCAAGAAGATTTATCTGAATGATATTTAATCTCAACAATAATCTCCTTGCCTGTTTTTTCCCCCTGTTCCTTCACTTCTCCAACCCAACCGCGCGTGTGCAATACTGCAATCACAGCGGCCTTGGCGCGTGAATAAGGAATGGATGTATGCGTTTTCCCAGCCAGGTATGCATTTCGTATTCGTGTGATCATGTCACTCATGGGATCTGTCATATGTGGTAGTATTATTCAAAATTATAAATCATTATGGAATGCCAATTACCAGCTTGATTTGCGCACCCCCGGAAGCCTTCCGTTATCCGCCATCTCCTTAAAACAAATGCGGCACAGTTCAAATTTTCGCAAGTATGATCTTCCTTTCCCGCATCTCCAGCATCTCCTCACCGTTCGTGTAGAAAATTTTGGCTTCCTGTTTGATTGTGCAATTTGTGCTTTTGTAGCCATAGGAATAATAAAAAACTTACCGCTTGTAAGCGACCTTCCTTAAAGAAGGCTTCTTCACCGTATCAACCTCGTCTTTAAAAGGAAATCCGATTTCTTTTAAAAGCTTAAATCCAAGGATATTATTCCTGGCAGTCGTGCTGATTGCAACTTCAAGTCCATGGAGACGGTCAACTTCTTCCGGATTAATTTCTGGAAAAACAATATGTTCCTTTACTCCGATTGATATATTACCGTTGCCATCCATGCTTGATGGGCTGATTCCGCGAAAATCCCTTACGCGCGGCAACACCACATGAATCAATTTTTCAACAAAATCATACATGCGCCTGCCGCGAAGGGTCACTTTCATTCCTACGGTCATCCCTTCTCTAATTTTAAATGCCGCAATGGATTTTTTCGCTCTCATTTTCGCCGGCTTTTGGCCTGAAATCTGCGTGAGCGTGTGGCTTACAATATCCATAAACCGCTCATCTTTCAATGCTTTGCCAATCCCTGCATTAATGACAACCTTTTCAATACGCGGAACTTCATTATCATTTTTCAAGGCGCATTCCTGTCTGATTTTTGGAACCACTTCTTGAAGATATTTTGTTCTCAAATTGTTCATTGTACTCGCCATACAGTAATGTAATTATGCTATTATTTCTTTGCATTTTTTACAAATTCTTGCTTTTTTCTTATCCTCTAGAATTTTATGTCCGATCCGTGTCGGCTTTGCACATTGCGGGCATATCACCTGCACATTTGAAACATGCAATGGTGCAGGATATTCCACTTTTTGACCTTTTTCGTCCTGCTTTCGGGGCCGGAGATTTTTAATCATACTATTCACTCCCTCAACCGACACCCTCAAATACTTAGGAAATGCCTGCAGTACTTTGCCGGTTTTACCATTATCTTTGCCTGCAATTACTTTTACTATATCTCCAGTCTTAATTTTGAGCTTCACTTTTTCTTTTGCTTTCATACAAAATAGATAATTACAGCACTTCTGGGGCTAAAGAAATAACTTTTTGAAACCCTTTCTCTTTCAGTTCTCTTGCAACAGGCCCAAAAACGCGTGTTCCAAGCGGTTCTTTCGTTTTTCTATTAATCACAACCGCCGCATTTTCGGTAAAACGAATATACACGCCGTTTGTGCGCTTTGTTTCTTTCGTAAGCCTCACCAACACTGCATGCACAACTTGCCCCTTCTTGACCGCAGTCCGCGGGGTTGCCTCAATGACAGAACACGTAACCACGTCCCCGATGCGTGCATACCTTTTTTTATATCCTCCAAGCACTCTAATACAGCGGAGCTTTTTTGCGCCTGAATTGTCTGCGGATTTTAAAACTGATTTTACTTGAATCATAGGGGTTTAGGAAACAGCGCTCACCGCTTGTGATCGCCCAATAACGCGATAGCGTTTTTGCTTACTGATAGGCCGGCACTCTTCAATCACCACAACTTCGCCATCGCGATAGGCGTTGTTCTCAACATGCGCCTGAAAATGCCTGCTCACCACATATCGCTTTTTATACTTCGGATGCATTTTCACGCGATCAACCCTTACGACAGCAGTTTTATCCATTTTGGTGGAAATAATCGTACCCGTAAGCCTTCGTTTCATAATTTTCTTTTCTTGCGGCATATACATTATTTTTGCTTAAGCGCGGTGAGAATTCGCGCAACCGTCCTTCGCGCAGTGCGAATATCTCTTACTGTTTTGAGCTGACCTTGAGAAACCTTAAAACGATAAACTCCCAAAATTTCTTTCTGCTCGCTTAAAAGTTTTTCAAGTTCAGCTTTGCCTCGCAATTTTAAATCTTTAAACAGCATATTTTACGCTAAATTTAGTCCTTACCGGCAACTTGTACGCCGCAAGCCCCATTGCCTGCTTGGCAATTTTTTCAGCGACGCCATCCATCTCAAATAAAATTGTCCCCGGTTTAACCGCAACCACATAATGGTCAACTGCTCCTTTACCCCCTCCCATCGGTATTTCGTTTCCTTTTGCCGTCACCGGTTTGTCTGGAAATACGCGAATCCAAATAGTGCCCCCCCGCTGGACAAAACGAGTCATCGCGCGCCGCGCAGATTCTATCTGCCGCGAGGTTACCCATCCTTCTGTCACTGCCTTTAAGCCAAACGCACCAAAGCTAATCCGAGTTTTTCGGGACGCGGTTTTGCCTCCTGAAGTTCCAGCTTTTTTCTGCCATTTTCTGTGTTTTACTTTTTTGGGGAGCAACATAAAATTCTCTGCTTGATTATATTATTCGTCTGTCTTTGAAGCCGCTTCAAAAACATCTCCTTTATACACCCACACTTTAATTCCAATCACACCATAAATCGTTTTTGCAACGCCGCGGCCATAATCAATATCAGCGCGCAAACTATGGAGCGGCATGCTTCCGGCTGTCAGGGTTTCACTGCGTGCGATTTCAGCGCCATTCAACCTGCCCCCCATGATAATCTTGACCCCCTTTGCCCCGCCTTTCATCACCTGATCAATCCCCTTTTTCATGACTCTGCGAAAGGGAATTCTTCTTTCAATTTCCTGTGCCATTGACCCAACCAAAACCTGTGATGACGTATTGGGCTTTAAAACTTCTTTGATGGTCAATTGCACTTTCGTATTTTTCCCGACAATGCGCTCAATGTCTTTTTTTAGCTTCTCACTTTTTGCGCCGCCGCGCCCGATCACCACGCCGGGGCGCGCAACAGAAACAATAAGCTCTACATCATTTCCAAACCGTTCAATATCAACTTTTTCAACGCCTCCTTCTTTAAAATCCAGTTCAATTTTTTTGCGAATGTCGTTATCTTCTCTTAAAAATCGTGCATACGTGCGCGTGCTGGAAAACCACCGTGAACACCACGTTTTATTCACTGCGATTCTAAATATTGTTGGATGAACTTTATGTCCCATATATATACTCTTCTAGGTGCTCTTTAGAGGCTTAGGGGTTAGCTTTTGCTTGCTTTCAATCATTTTTTTAACTTTTTTTACCGAGTTGTGCGCGAGCTTCTCCGCTCGTTCATCTAATATAATCGTCACGTGCGATGTTCTTTTGCGAATCATTGCGGCTCTTCCAAACGCTCGCGGCCTCCATCGCTTTAACGTGCGCCCGCCGTCAGCACATATGGTCTTTATAAACAAATTTCCGGGGGACAAGTGAAAATTATGCTCTGCATTTGCAACAGCAGAATTCAGAAGTTTCATCACCGCCACTGACGCTTTCTTATTGAGCACGCCTAATTGCTCCCGTGCGTGCTCTACGTTCATACCGCGAATCAGGTCTAAAACCAACCGGACTTTCCGGGGCGACATTCTAAAATGTTTGAGATGAGCTTTCACTTCCATAGGATTGAACGTGCGTTTACTTTTTTACTTTCACCTGGGCCGCCGCAACCTTTGTTTTTTCCGCGCCCTGCACTTTTTTCTCTAATTCTCGCTGCATTTTGCCTCCATGGCGAAAGAATGTTCGGGTCGGTGAAAACTCTCCAAAACAGTGTCCGACCATTTCTTCAACAACAATAACGCTTATATGCTTCCGTCCATTGTGAACTCCGAACGTAAATCCTACCATCTCCGGCACAATTGTGCAACTCCTGGACCAAATCAAGATTGGCTGAATAACTTGAGACGGAAGCTTGCCCGCTACCTTCTTTAAGACTCGCGGATCAACAAACGGACCTTTTTTTAACGACCTTGGCATACATTTAAACAAACTACTGCCGCTTTGACTTGCGGCGCTTAATAATTAAGTGTGCATGGCGCTTGTGCTTCTGTCTTGTTTTCACGCCGTACGCTTTCTTGCCGTACACGTTTTTAGGGCCTTTCAAGCCGATCGGCTGATGTCCTTCACCTCCGCCATGCGGATGGTCAACCGGGTTCATCGATTTTCCCGTAACAGTCGGGCGCACGCCGCGATGCCTCATTCTCCCTGCCTTGCCTAAGCGCACATTCCTATAAGCGGCATTCCCCATTGCCCCGAGAGTTGCAGTGCAGTTGTCCGGCACAATCCGTATTTCTCCGGAAGGCAATTTCAGTTGTGCTTTTCCGCCTTCCATTGACTGAATCATCGCATACATTCCCGCACTCCGTGCAATCACCCCGCCTCTTCCGGCCTCAAGCTCAATGTTATGCACCATCATGCCGCTTGGGATGAGCTTCAACTGCATTGCATTTCCATCGCCAGACCGGAAGGTCTGTTGAGAACTGATCACCCTATCTCCAACATTCAAATTTTCAGGTGCAAGAATGTATCTTTTTTCTTTATCCTCATATTCTAAAAGGGCAATATTCGCAGTGCGATTTGGATCATACTCCAGTGCTATCACTTTCGCTTCAATTTCATACTTATCTCTCTTGAAATCCACCACACGATAAAAACGCTTCTGCCTGCCGCCGATATGCCTCACGGTAATTTTCCCCTGTGCATTTCTCCCGCCGCTCTTTTTTAAAATGCGCCTCAACTTCTTTTCAGGGCGCTTTTTCGTCAGTTGAGAAAAATCCAGCACGCTTGCGCCTCTTCTGCCGGGGGTTGTTGGATTGTATTTCTTGATTGACATAGTTACTATCTCGTGAATCTAAAATCTTATTTTATACTCCCGAATAAACATCAATACGCTCTCCTTTGGGCAAAACAACAATGGCCTTTTTCATTTTCTTCGTCCACCCTTGATTCTTGCCTCTTCCAACCTGTTTCCCCGAGTGATTGATGATTGCCACTTTTTGAGGCATGATACCATACGCATTATATACTGCCTTTTTGACTTCAATCTTATTCGCAAAAGGGGCAACCACAAACACATACTTCCCGTTCGATGCCGCAATTGTTGTTTTCTCTGTTACGTGCGGGCGCATCAAAATTTTATATGCATCTTTTGTGTCTCGTGCGGCTGGTTTTTTCTTAGAAACAATTTTATCTTCTTGTTTCTTGGCTTTTTCTCCACTCTGCGACATTGCGTGCTTGTCAGCTTGCTTATTTTCTGCCTTGCCTTCTGTCTTCGGCTTGCCTTTCCATCCAAGCTTAAAACCAAAACCTCTCCGCTCTTCTTTTTTTCCGTTATGTTCGCTTTTCCCAAATAATTTCATACGCTTTCTGATGACTTCGCGATCATGTTCGTTACCGCGTCAACGCCGCCTTCGGTTATAATAATATAATTAACAGAAAGAGCATCAACAATATTCACACTGGAAGATCCGGAAATCTTTACTTTTGGAATATTGCGCGCCGCACGCACAACGTGCGAAACATTCTTATCAACAACAATAAGGAGCGATTCGCCCCGAGAGGGGAGCTTCGCAAGCACGCCTGCCATCTGCTTTGTTTTTATCTCGCCAAGCTCAAGCTTATCCAATATCACCAGCTTATTGTCCTTTACCCGATCGCTCAATACCATTGCAAGCGCTTTCTTCTTCATTTTTTTATTTATCTTAAGCACAAAATTTCTGTCTCGTGATGGACCGAATGTCACACCGCCGCCTTTCCATAACGGCGAACGAATTGAACCATGGCGGGCTCTTCCAGTTCCCTTCTGCTTCCACGGCTTCCTTCCGCCGCCGCGCACTTCTGCGCGCGTCTTCGCATGAGCAATTGCCGAACGCGCATACGCCATGCTCGCAACCACCACCTGCCTGATCACTGACGCGTTCATGGGAACAGCAAAAACGCGTGGACTCAACTCCTTTTCGCGCACCTTCTCTCCTTCCTGATTGTAAAGAGGAATTTTCATTCGCGTATAATCATGAGTAAGCTATTGCGTGTTCCCGGCACAGCTCCTTTGACATAAATTTCTGATTTTTCTGCGTTAATCTTGACGATTTTTAAATTTTTGACTGTAACTCTTTGTGCGCCCATTCGCCCAGCCATTTTTTTCCCCTTTGAAACACGCTGGGGGCCTGTGCTTCCAATACTTCCGGGCGAACGAGATTGATCTTTATTTCCATGCGTTGCCTTCTGTCCTGCAAATCCATGCCGTTTCACGACCCCTTGGAATCCTTTTCCCTTGGAAGTACCAATCACATCCACGGTATCTCCGAGTGCAAAAATAGACGCCTTCAAAGTATCTCCAACAGTGAACGATCCTGCATCTTCTGCATGTACCCTCACCTCTCTCAAATACGCAAGGCCGTGCCCTTTTAAATGCCCCATAATCGGCTTTATGACCTTCTTTTTTTCTTCAAATCCAACCTGCACTGCGATATATCCATCTTGCTCGTCAGTTCGGATCTGGGTGACAAAGCAAGGGCCTGACCGAATGACCGTTACTGGAATCACGCGTCCTTCTTCAGAAAAAATCTGCGACATGTATAATTTTTTCCCTAAGATGAATTTCATAGTAAATGCTTTTTCCGAAATGAGAATAAAAAAATCAGTTCTCCGGCGGTGTTCATTCAGTACAACAACAGACAACAACAGGCTCACTGCTCCTTTGGCCGGAACACTGATATATAAACCAGTTCAAATTGGTTCACATTTTAATCTCTATATCAACACCGGCCGGCAAACTCAAATTCGTCAACGAATCAATCGTTTGCGGGGTTGGGTCGTAAATGTCAATCAATCGCTTATGCGTTCTCATCTCATACTGCCTGCGTGCGTCTTTATGCACAAATGTTGAACGCAATATGGTGAACTTCTGTTTCTCCGTAGGAAGCGGCAATGGACCGATGACATCGGCCCCGGTACGCTCTGCAGTCTCAATAATAGTGCGGGTTGCCTGATCAATAATGCGATGATCATACGCCCGGATCCGAATACGAATTCTCGTTCGCTCATCATCCTGCTTCACCTTGTGTGCCTTTCCTTTTTGCTCCACCAGAATATCATGGACGGCTTCCGTTTCTTTTGCTTTGATTTCTGGCGCAATGCGTACGACCGGTTTTTTTTTCGCAAATTTCGCAGGGGCTTTCTTTTTTGGAGCTTGTGTACCCTTCGCAGGAATCTTTTTTTTATCCGTTTCTGCGTCGTCGGTTGCAACTGCCACGCTTCCCGCATTCACCTCTAATTGTGCATCTTCTGTATTCATTTTAAATGTTCTACTCTCCTTCACAAAGGCTACAAAAAAGGGAGGGAGAGAACTGCCTCTCACCGTCCCTTCCATTGAGTTATTTAATAATCTTTACCACAACCCCTGCTCCAACAGTTTTTCCGCCTTCCCGAATTGCAAAACGCTGTTTTTCTTCAAGCGCAACCGGCACAATGAGCTTCACTTTTAAATTGACGGTATCTCCGGGCATGACCATCTCGCTCCCCTCCGGCAAGAACACTTCTCCAGTCACATCTGTTGTTCTCATGTAAAACTGCGGTTTATAGCCTTTAAAGAATGGCGTATGCCGACCCCCTTCATCTTTGCTCAAAATATATACTTCAGTTTCAAATTCAGTATGAGGCGTTACGGTTCCCGGTTTTGCAAGAACCTGCCCGCGCTCAACATCATCTTTCTTGGTACCGCGCAATAACAAACCAGCATTATCTCCTGCTTGGCCTCTATCCAGCGTTTTATTGAACATTTCAATGCCGGTGATCACGGTTTTTGAAGTTTCCCGTATACCCACTATTGCCACCTCGTCATTGACGTTCACAACACCGCGCTCAATTCTTCCGGTAATCACCGTGCCGCGTCCTTCAATTGAAAATACATCTTCAATGGGCATCAAAAACGGCTTATCAATGTCTCTCTCTGGAATGGGGATATATGTATCTACTGCGGCAATAAGATCCAAAATTGGCTTTGCATGAACCGGGTCTGACGGGTTTTCAAGCGCTTTCAATGCAGATCCGCGGATAAATGGAATTTCGTCTGCCGGAAATTCGTATTTTTTAAGAATATCTTTCACTTCTTCTTCCACCAAATCAATCATGAGTTCGTCTGCCATGTCTACTTTGTTCAAAAATACAACAATATAGGGAACGCCTACCTGACGGGCAAGTAAAATATGCTCCTTTGTTTGAGGCATCGGCCCATCAGCGGCGGAAACCACTAAAATAGCACCGTCCATTTGCGCTGCACCGGTAATCATGTTTTTGACGTAATCAGCATGGCCTGGGCAATCAACGTGCGCATAATGACGAGCGTCAGATTCATACTCAACATGGGCTGTTGCAATAGTAATACCGCGCGCTTTCTCTTCCGGGGCATTGTCAATTTGATCCACACCTTTATTCTGCGCAATCTTGCCTGCGGCTAAAAGCACTTTTAAAATCGCCGCGGTGAGTGTTGTTTTCCCGTGATCAACGTGCCCAATAGTACCAATATTTATATGAGGTTTTGACCGATTAAATTTTTCCGCCATTTTTACAATGATGAGATGGCCTCTCCTAAAATTAAGAGAGTTTTCACCAGCCACTCCTTAGAATAATTGATAAATAAGTTCAACTTTAATAAATTTTTTAAAATCTATACTTCTTCCGTCGGCTCTAAATAATAGAGATCGCTTGGTTCATCAGGATCTTCCATATCTTCCTCTACAGATCCCAAAGAATCAATATCCTCGTACGTATCTTGTGGAAAAGTAAATGGGTTGCGAGTACTTGCTTCACTCTCCGATGAAGGCGCTCGTACCCCTTGAGGCGCACGCTCTATATCAGTTTTTGACCGATTTATACTATCTGAAATCTTCATGCCTGTCAAGGATTTTGCCTCATACGGCTCGCTCTTTTTATTGCCTTCTGGATAGGTACGATTTACCCTTGAGCTGGCGCCATCAAGCTCAATAATACGCTCAAACTCGTCTAAGCCCAAAATCACAACATTGCTTCCAGCTGTGTTGTCAATCACCACAACCGTTTTGCCGATTTTACGGGCTAATTTATTAATGCGTTCAATGTCTTGAGGTAACATAGAATTATTTAATCTTTCCTTCCTTAATTTGCTCTGTAATAGCGTACGGAACAGGATCATATCGTTCAAATTCCATTGTATATGAAGCCCTGCCTTGGGTCATAGAACGAAGCTCTGTTGCGTAGCCGAACATTTCCGCAAGCGGAACCAAGGCAACAATGTTTTTCATCGTTCCCCGATCAATCATTTCTTGAATTTGCCCGCGCTTTGAATTCAAATCCCCTATCACGTCTCCCATAAAATTTTCAGGCGTGATCGCCACAATACGCATAATCGGCTCTAAAATAACAGGATTCGCCCGCTTTGCCGCTTCTTTAAACCCCATAGAACCCGCTATTTTAAACGCGGCCTCTGAAGAATCTACCTCATGGTAGGTTCCGTCAAACACCGTCACTTTTGCTGAAATAATCGGGTACCGCGCAACAATACCGCCAGCCATTGCTTCTTGCACTCCTTTTTGAATGGGTCCAATATATTCTTTCGGAATCACCCCTCCTTTAACCGCATCAACAAATTCTAACCCTACCGCGTTTTTATCCTCGCGCGGCTCAACGCGCAACCAGCAATGTCCGTACTGTCCCCTGCCTCCGGATTGGCGGATATACTTGCCTTCTGCTTCCGCAGATGCCGTGATTGCTTCTTTGTATGCTACTTGAGGAGCGCCAACATTTGCCCCTACTTTAAATTCACGCTTCATGCGGTCAACAATAATCTCCAAATGCAGTTCTCCCATCCCCGCAATAATCGTCTGTCCTGTTTCTTCGTCAGTTCGGACTTTAAACGTCGGATCCTCTTCAGTAAGCTTGCCAAGCGCAATCCCCATTTTTTCCTGATCTTGCTTTGTCTTTGGCTCAATCGCAACTGAAATAACCGGATCTGGAAATGTAATACTCTCTAAAAGCATGGGAAATTCCGGATCGCAAATCGTGTGCCCGGTAGCAGTGTCTTTGAGCCCAACAGCGGCCGCGATGTCCCCCGCGTATACTTCAGAGATATCCTCACGATGATTTGCGTGCAACATGACAATTCTTCCAATTCGTTCCTTGTTTTCAGTTGATGCGTTTAACACATATGAACCCGCCTTTAAAACGCCGGAATACACTCTAAAAAAAATCAGCTTGCCGACAAATGGGTCAGTCGCAACCTTGAATGCCAGCCCCACAAATGGGCGGGAATCGTCAATCGGAATGGGAGTCTTCTTCTCAATATCTTGCGGATCCATGCCCATAATAGGCGGTACATCAAGCGGCGAAGGAAGATAATTAACCACTGCGTCTAAAAGTTTCTGAACGCCCTTATTTTTTAAAGCTGATCCGCATAAAACCGGTATGATATCGTACGCAATAACTGCTTTACGCAAAACGCTTTGCAGTGCGTCTTCTGAAATTTCTTCTCCGCTCACAAATTTTTCTAAAAGAGTTTCGTCGTTTTCAGCTATCTTTTCAATGAGCTCCGCGCGGTATTTTTCCGAGAGTTCTTTCATATCTTGAGGAATCTCTCTTTCCTCAATGTCCGTTCCCATATCGTTCGTGTACACATACGCTTTGCGATTCAAAAGGTCTATAATACCCTGAAATGAATCTTCAGCGCCGATGGGAAGCTGAATGGGATACGCGTTTGGGGAAAGCCTATCCCGAATTCCTGCAAGATCTGCATAAAAATCCGCTCCCGTTCTATCCATCTTATTAATGAAACATATACGCGGTACTTTATATTTATCTGCCTGGTGCCACACGGTTTCAGACTGTGGCTCAACCCCGGCAACTCCGTCAAACACCACCACCCCCCCGTCAAGCACGCGCAGGGATCTTTCAACTTCAACAGTAAAATCAACGTGTCCCGGAGTATCAATAATATTAATACGCGCTTCGCCAAAGCGCTCCGTTTTCCAAAAGCATGTTGTTGCGGCGGCGGTAATGGTGATGCCTCTTTCTTTTTCCTGCTCCATCCAGTCCATCGTTGCTTCTCCGTCATGAACCTCGCCAATCTTATGGGTTTTCGCCGTATAATATAAAACGCGCTCCGACACGGTTGTTTTGCCTGCATCTATATGCGCAATAATACCGATATTTCTTGCTTTTTCTAAAGGATATTGTCGGGGCATTGTATATAATAAAAAAATATCAACTCTTTATCTATCTCGCAAAATGCGCGAATGCTCTGTTTGATTGAGCCATTTTCTCAACATCTTGGCGTTTTTTAACCGCAGATCCCTCTCCGTTTAAAGCCGCGAGAATTTCAGCCTGAAGCTTCACTGCCATAGCCGCTCCTTTACGCGCTTTTGACGCTCCAATGAGCCAACGGAAACCAAGCGTCAGCTTTCGATCCCCTTTGACCTGATAAGGAATCTGGTAATTCGCCCCGCCGACTCTTCGCGACCTCACTTCAACATAGGGCGCAATATTTTTCATTGCCTTGTTGAAAATTCCGAGCGGATCCTGCTTTGTATTTTGACGGATCAAATCAAACGCGGTATATACAATTTTCTGGGCAACTGATTTCTTCCCGTTTTTCATGATGTAATTAATGAACTTGGCAATGGTTTTGCTTTGGTATTTTGGATCTGGTTTTATATCGCGCTTTGGCGCTGGTTTTCCTCTCATAAATTTTAAAAATTGATACGATTATACACATTAAGCTGTTTTGCTTTCCTTTGGCTTTTTCGCCCCATAAAGGCTTCTGCCCCGCTTTCTCCCCTCAACACCAAGAGTGCCGTACACCCCGCGGACAATATGATACCGCACTCCGGGTAAATCCTTTACGCGTCCGCCGCGGATCATCACAATTGAATGTTCCTGCAAATTGTGCCCTACGCCGGGAATGTATGCGGTTACTTCATATCCATTGGAAAGCCGTACCCTCGCAATCTTGCGGAGCGCAGAATTCGGTTTTTTTGGCGTTGTTGTTGTGACTTTCACGCACACGCCGCGTTTGAACGTACATCCCTTTTGCAGAACAACCCGCTTTCTTGATTGCGGATTATATACCGACATCAGCGCCGGAGATTTCGTTTTCTTCACTGTTTTTTTCCGAGACTTTTTAATTAATTGTTGTATTGTAGGCATGGATATATATTACATACACCTATGTGCGTAACGTAAGAAGCAAAAAAAACGTCTTTAGTAAATCTAAAGACGCTGTCAAGCGTAACATACATTTAACTGCTGGTCAAATTTTTTGGGACTATACCAAACTCGCCGCAAATTCAACGAGGCGTGAAGAGTAGCCCCATTCATTATCGTACCACGAAATTATTTTAACGAGATCACCATCAACAACGCTCGTGAGGCTCAAGTCAACAATAGAAGAATGCGAGTCCCCGATAATATCCGATGACACAATAGGATCGCTTGTTACTCTTACTATGCCCTGCAATTCCGGGCGCTGTGCGGCTTTGGAAAGCACATCATTCACCTCTTCAATCGTTGTTGCGCGTGAAACCAAAAACGTACAATCAGAAAGCGACCCAACCGGCACAGGCACGCGAATGGCAAGCCCGCCAAAGAGACCATGGAGCTCCGGGATTGTTTCTGCGGTTGCAAGTGCCGCGCCCGTTGTTGTTGGAACGATATTTTCCGCGGCGGACCTGCCGCGCCGCATATCTCTATGTGGAGCGTCTTGAAGATTCTGATCGGCTGTATATGCGTGAATAGTCGTCATCATTGCTTTGCGAATTCCAAATACTTCGTGCATCACTTTTGCAACTGGAGCAATGCAGTTTGTTGTACAAGACGCATTTGAGTAAATATTATTAGTAACCTTCTTTGCTTCTAAATCGTTCACCCCAATCACAAAGGTTTGGATCCCTTCTCCTTTCGGCGGAGCCGAGATCACAACTTTTTTTGCTCCGGCCTTTAAGTGCAACCCTGCTTTTTCTTCATCAAGGAAAATTCCCGTACACTCTAACACCACATCAACGCCTAATTGCCCCCAAGGAAGCTCTGATGGATCTTTTTTATTATACACGGGATACTGTTTCCCGTTCACAGCGATATAGTTCTCTCCAGCGCTGACGTCTTCCTGATACACTCCGTAGTTTGAATCGTACTTCAATAAATATGCAAGCGTTTTGACGTCTGCCAAGTCGTTTAACGCAACCACTTCAATGCTAAAATTTTTTAAAGCTCTTTTAAATGTGGTTCGCCCGATGCGGCCAAAACCGTTAATTGCAATACGAACCATGATGATTTCTCATGCTTGCAACCGGCCCCCCCTCTCTCCCGTAAAAAAGCGAGCTTTTGCAAGCGCATAAAAAGTAAATAAAAACCTCGGTCTCTAAACAAAAGACGAACATTTATACAAAAGTTCGTCTTTTATCATTGCTACATGTCATCCGCATCATCATCGCCATCTCCTTCATCATCGTCGCCCATCATATCATCATCTACATCCTCATCTGCTTCGTCCCCGACACTGCAATCGCAGTCGCCCGATTGCGCACCACATGTTGTA